>NZ_WIWH01000023.1:0-94871 GCF_009600035.1 Pseudomonas sp. FSL R10-2964
GTTGTTTGGTCATCTGACACCTCGATCTGGCGAGCATTCTCGCCTAAATGGGTGTCCGGTTTCATTAGACCACTACAGATGCTGGATATGTACGCTGTGGGTCAGTTGTTTTGCAACGTTTACTTACCGTAACACCGCGCCGTCTGCATCGCAGGCAAGCCAGCTCCCACAGGTTTAGCGTCGCATAGAAATCCTGAGTATTTACAACTTCCACATGATTTGTGGTGCAACAAAAAACCCCGTGAAGGCCAGGCCTCCACGGGGTTTTGGGTACAGCCGCTAACGCTTAGCCAACCAGGCCCAGGGTTGCCTGTTGCACCAGCTGCAGCATCGGCTGCGGGTAGACACCCAGGAAGAACACCAGTACCGAGACCGCCAGCAGCATCACGCCGCCCGCTTTCTGTTCCCAGTTCAGCGGTGCATCGTGGCGATGCAGTTTCGGCTCGACCAGGTACAGGGTCACCATCACACGCAGGTAGTAGAACACGCCAATGGCGCTACCCAGGATCAGGGAACCCACCAGCCACCATTGGTGAGCTTCAACACCGGTGGCAATGATGTAGAACTTGCCGATAAAGCCGGCGGTCAGCGGGATACCCGCCAGCGACAGCATCATCACGGTCATCACCGCAGTCAGGTACGGACGACGCCAGAACAGGCCGCGGTACTCGTACAGGGCGTCGGCGTCACGGCCTTTGTACGGCGAGGACATCAACGTGATCACACCGAATGCACCCAGGCTGGTCAGCACATAGGTGATCAGGTACACGCCGATGGCTTCCATGGCCATGCCCTTGCTCGCCACCAGGGCGATCAGCAGGTAGCCAAAGTGAGCGATGGACGAGTAACCCAGCAGACGCTTGAGGTTGTTCTGGGTCAGTGCCAGCAAGTTACCGAACAGGATCGAGGCAATCGCGATCACGGTCAGGACATCGCTCATCACACCGGTGGTTGCCGATGGGGTGATCTGGAACAGACGCACCATCACGGCAAACACGGCAACTTTCGACGCGGTAGCCAGGAACGCGGCGACCGGCGCCGGAGCACCTTCGTATACGTCCGGCGTCCACAGGTGGAAAGGCACCAGCGACAGTTTGAAGGCCAGGCCCACCAGCATCATGCCCAGGCCCAGTTGGGCAATGGCGCTAGGAGCGCCAGTGGCCGCCAGGGCGTGACCGATACCGCTGAAGCTCAAGCTGCCGGCTTCGGCGTACAGCAAGGCCATGCCGAACAACAGGAACGCGGAACCGGCTGCCGACAGCACCATGTACTTGATGCCGGCTTCCAGGGAGCGCTTGTTGAAGAAGGCATAGGCCACGAGGCCGTAAACCGGTACCGAGAGCAGTTCCAGACCGATAAACAAACCGGCCAGGTGTTGCGCGCTGACCAGCACAATACCGCCGGTCGCTGCCAGCAGCATCAGCAGGTACAGCTCTTCGCGGTTGCCCGGATAGCCCGTGCCGCCTTCACCCAGGTAGGCGTGCGCCAGGGTGACGCAGGCCAGGGTCGCGACCAGGATCAGGCCGATATACAGATAGGCGAAGTTGTCCATCATCAACAGCGGGGTGACAGCCAGTGGTACAACTTTCAACGCCGGGAAGATCGACAACAGGGCCAGGTTAAGACCCGCCACCGAAAGCAGGAAGGTCTGTGAATGGTTGCGGCGCCACGCGATTGCCAGCATCACCACAACAACGGTGAGGCTGGTAATCAGCAGTGGAGCAAGCGCGATAAAGTGTTGGATCGTGAATTCCATAGCGCTCTTACCGGGCCGAAGCGAGTTGAGTGAAGGCGGTGCCGAGCCATTGCTGCACGCCATGCATGGTCGCAGCGGAGGTATCGAGGAACGGTTGTGGGTACACGCCGATAAACACCAGCAGTACCGCCAGACCGAGCACCATGATCAGTTCACGTGCATCCATACCGGCCAGTACATCGTCCGATTTGGATGGGCCGAAGTAGGCACGGTGAATCATGATCAGCGAGTAGACCGAACCAAACACCAGGCCGGTTGTGGCGATCGCGGTGACCCAAGGGAAGCTGGCAAACGAGCCAATCAGGATCAGGAACTCGCCGACAAAGTTGCCGGTGCCCGGCAAGCCCAGGGACGCCGCCGCGAAGAACAGGCTAATGGCCGGCAGGTAAGCGATCTTGGACCACAAACCACCCATTTCACGCATGTCACGGGTATGCAGACGCTCATACAACTGGCCGCTGAGGATAAACAGCGCAGCTGCCGAAACACCGTGGGCCAACATCTGGATCACGGCGCCTTGCAGGGCCAGCTGGCTGCCGGAGTAGATACCGATCAGCACGAAACCCATATGGGAAACGCTGGAGAACGCGATCAGACGCTTGATATCGGTTTGTGCGAACGCCAGGAAAGCACCGTAGAAAATCCCGATCAGACCCAGGGTCATGGCGATCGGCGCAAACTCGGCCGAGGCATTCGGGAACAGCGGCAAGGCGAAACGCAGCAAACCATACGCAGCGGTCTTCAACAGGATACCGGCCAGGTCCACAGAACCTGCGGTAGGTGCCTGTGCGTGAGCATCCGGCAGCCAGGAGTGGAACGGTACGACCGGCAGCTTCACGGCGAAAGCAATGAAGAAGCCCAGCATCAGGATGTACTCGGTGGTGAGCGACATCTTGGTTTTCAGCAACTCGGCGTAGCTGAAGGTAATCACGCCGGTGTTGTTGAAGTTGACCAGCACCAGACCCAGGATCGCCACCAGCATGATCAGGCCGGAAGCCTGAGTGAAGATGAAGAACTTGGTGGCGGCGTAGATACGGGTTTTCTTGCCGTCCGACGAGCTATGACCCCAGAGCGCGATGAGGAAATACATCGGCACCAGCATCATTTCCCAGAAGAAGAAGAACATGAACAGGTCGATGGCGAGGAACACGCCAACCACACCGCCCAGGATCCACATCAGGTTCAGGTGGAAGAAGCCCACGTGACGCTGAATTTCTTTCCACGAACACAGCACCGACAGCACACCGAGCAAGCCGGTGAGCAGGATCATCAGCAGCGACAGGCCGTCCAGCGCCAGGTGCACGCTGATACCGAAGCGGGCAATCCAGGTGTGCTGGAACTCAAGGGCCCAGGTCGGGTCGGCGCCAGGCGCCGGTGCAAATGAGTAGTTCCCCTGGGACCACAGCCAAAGGCCGAGGGCAAGCTCAAGGGACATGGTCAGCAACGCAATCCAGCGTGGCAGGGTAGAGCCGAAGCGCTCACCCAGCCAGCACAGCAGGCCGCCGATAAAGGGGATCAGGATTAGCCAAGGCAGAATCATGACGGGCTCAATTCCTTTCGCAAAGTCGAAGGTTCATATCAGACCGCTACCAGCACGATGGCGCCCATGACCAGTACAGCACCGGCGGCCATGGATGCAGCGTACCAACGCAGTTGACCGGTTTCGCTGCGGCTCAGGGCGTTATGCCCGGCCTTGGCCATCTTCGGGATCAAACCAATGGTCTGGTCCAGAGGATCTTTGGCCAGCAAGCGGCAGATCAACAGGTACGGTTTGACGAACAGTTTGTCGTACAGCCAGTCGAAGCCCCAGGCAGCGAACCACCAGGCTGACAGGAAGCGACCGATGCCGCTGTTGGCGACGGCGCTTACAAAGCGACGCTTGCCCAGGTACAGCAGGGCAGCCAGCAGGATACCGGCCAGGGCGATGGCACCCGAGGCGATTTCCAGGCTGTGCTTGGCTTCACCGCCAGCATGGCCAACGCTTTGTGGCAGTACACCGGCCAGTGGCGGGGTGATCATGGCGCCGATAAAAGTCGACAGTACGATCAGCACGCTCAGTGGCAGCCAGTAGGTCACGCCGTGGCCTGCATGGGCTTCAGTCTTGGCTTCACCGTGGAACGTGACGAAGATCAGGCGGAAGGTGTACAGCGAGGTCATGAACGCACCGACCAGACCGGCATACAACAGTTCGTTGTTACCGCTGGCGAAGGCTTCCCAGAGGATTTCGTCCTTGGAGTAGAAACCGGCCGTCAGCAATGGCAAGGCAGACAGCGCCGCGCCACCGACGATAAAGCTGGCGTAGGCCAATGGCAGTTTTTTCCACAGGCCGCCCATCTTGAAGATGTTCTGCTCGTGATGGCAGGCAACGATGACCGCACCGGAGGCAAGGAACAGCAGCGCCTTGAAGAAGGCGTGGGTCATCAGGTGGAAGATCGCGCCGTCCCAGGCACCCACGCCCAATGCCAGGAACATGTAGCCGATCTGGCTCATGGTCGAGTAGGCAAGGATACGTTTGATGTCGGTTTGTACCAGTGCGGCGAAACCGGCCAGTACCAGGGTCACACCGCCGACGATGCCCACCAGGTGCAGCACTTCAGGTGCCAGGGTGAACAGGCCGTGGGTACGGGCAATCAGGTACACACCGGCGGTTACCATGGTTGCGGCGTGGATCAGTGCCGAAACCGGGGTAGGGCCGGCCATCGCGTCTGCCAGCCAGGTTTGCAGCGGCAGTTGCGCGGATTTACCGACAGCACCACCCAGCAGCATCAGGGTTGCCAGCACGATCCAGAAATCACCGGCCTGGAACTTCTGCGGTGCCAGCACCAGCAGTTCCTTGATGTTCAGCGTGCCCAGTTGCTGGAACAGGATAAACAGGCCGATGGCCAGGAACACGTCGCCGACACGGGTCACGATAAAGGCTTTGAGTGCCGCGTTGCCGTTGTTGCGGTTGCTGTAGTAGAAACCGATCAACAGGTACGAGCACAGGCCCACGCCTTCCCAGCCGAAGTACACGAACAGCAGGTTATCGGCCAGGATCAGGAACAGCATGCTGGCGATAAACAGGTTGGTGTAGGCAAAGAAACGCGAGTAGCCGTCTTCACCGCGCATGTACCACGAGGCGAAGACATGGATCAGAAAGCCCACGCCGACCACGACACCGAGCATGGTGACCGACAGGCCGTCCAGGTGCAGGGCGAAGTTGGGCTTGAAGCCTTCTACCGAGATCCACTGCCACAGTACCTGGGTGTACTCGCCGCCCGGTGGTGGTGCGACATTGAATTGCCAGATCACAAACGCGGCCACGATGGCCGACAGGCCAATGGAGCCGACGCCGATCAGCGCCGAGAGGTTTTCGCTGAAGCGTCCACGGGAGAACGACAGCAGCAAAAAGCCGATCAGGGGGAATACGAAAGTCAGAAAGAGAAGGTTCATCCGCGCATCTCACTGGCAGCATCGATATCAAGCGTATGGAAGCGGCGATACAGCTGCAGCAGGATCGCCAGGCCGATACTGGCCTCGGCGGCTGCCAGGGTGATCACCAGGATGAACATGACCTGTCCATCCGGCTGCGCCCAGCGTGCACCGGCAACGATGAAGGCCAGAGCAGCGGCGTTCATCATGATTTCCAGACTCATCAATACGAAGAGAATGTTGCGACGTACCATCAGGCCAACCAGACCGAGGCAGAACAGGATGCCGGCAACGGCCAAACCATGTTCGAGAGGTATTCCTGGCATGTTATTGCTCCTTCGCCTCAGTGCGGCCCAAGTGGAACGCCGTCACAGCTGCAGCAAGCAGCAGCATCGAGGCGAGTTCGACCACCAGCAGATACGGACCGAACAGGCTGATGCCCACGGCTTTTGCATCGATGGTGGTTTGACCGATTGCCGCACCGCTCGGGTGAGCGAACAGCACGTACAGCAATTCGGCCAGCAGGATGGCGGACAGAATGCTCGGCCCGATCCAGATGCCCGGCTTGAGCCAGTGGCGTTCTTGCGTCACCGAGGCGGGGCCCTGGTTGAGCATCATCACCACGAACACAAACAGCACCATGATGGCACCGGCGTAGGCGATCACTTCGAGCACACCGGCAAAGGGTGCGCCCAGGCTAAAGAACGTCATCGCCACGGCAATCAGCGAAATAATCAGGTAGAGCAGGGCGTGCACAGGGTTGGTGTTGGTGATCACGCGTAGCGTGGACACGACAGCGACACCCGATGCGAAATAGAAAGCGAATTCCATCGTTCTTCCTTAAGGCAGCAAGCTCTTCACGTTGATCGGCTCGGCTTCGTTCTGGGCAGCGCCTTTCGGCTTGCCTTCCACGGCCATACCCGCAACACGATAGAAGTTGTAATCAGGGTTCTTACCGGGACCGGAGATCAGCAGATCTTCTTTCTCGTACACCAGATCCTGACGTTTGAACTCGGCCATCTCGAAATCCGGTGTCAGCTGGATCGCGGTGGTCGGGCAGGCTTCCTCACACAGGCCGCAAAAAATGCAGCGTGAGAAGTTGATGCGGAAGAACTCCGGGTACCAACGGCCATCTTCGGTTTCGGCTTTTTGCAGCGAGATGCAGCCGACCGGGCACGCCACGGCGCACAGGTTGCAGGCTACACAGCGCTCTTCGCCGTCCGGGTCGCGGGTCAGGACAATCCGGCCACGGTAGCGCGGCGGCAAGTACACCGGTTCTTCCGGATACTGCAGCGTGTCACGCTTGCGGAAGGCATGGCCAAACACCATCACCAAGCTGCGAAGCTGGGTGTAGGTGCCATGCACGATGTCAAACAGATACTTGAACATGGGTCTCTATCCTCACTGAACCGCGCCGGCAGGCGTGTTCAACAACACGACTGCGGCGGTCACCAGCAGATTGATCAGGGTCAGCGGCAGGCAGAACTTCCAGCTGAAGTCCATCACTTGGTCATACCGTGGGCGCGGAATGGAAGCGCGCAGCAGGATGAAGATCATGATGAAAAACGCGGTCTTCAGAGCGAACCAGATAAACGGAATCTGGGGCAGCAGACCGAAAGGTCCGTGCCAGCCACCGAAGAACAAAGTCACCAGCAACGCCGAGATCAACACGATCCCGATGTACTCACCCACGAAGAACATGCCCCATTTCATGCCGGCGTATTCAATGTGGTAACCATCGGCCAGTTCCTGTTCCGCTTCCGGCTGGTCGAAGGGGTGACGGTGAGTCACGGCCACGCCAGCGATAAAGAAGGTCAGGAAACCGAAGATCTGCGGGATGATGAACCACAGGTTCTGCGCTTGATATTCAACGATGTCGCGCATGTTGAACGAGCCAACCTGCACCACGATGCCCATCAGCGCCAGGCCCATGAACACTTCGTAGGACACGGTTTGCGCCGAGGCACGCAAGGCACCCAGAAGGGCGAACTTGTTGTTGCTCGACCAGCCGGCGAACAGCACCGCATAGACCGACAGACCGGCCATGGCGAAGAAGAACAGGATACCGACGTTCAGATCCGCCACGCCCCAGGTCGGGGTGATCGGGATAATCGCAAAGGCGATCAGCAAGGCACTCATGGCCACAACCGGCGCCAGGGTGAAAATCGCCTTGTCGGCAAACGGTGGGGTCCAGTCTTCCTTGAAGAACATCTTGATCATGTCGGCTGCGATCTGGAACGCACCGAACGGGCCCACGCGGTTCGGACCGTAACGGTCCTGCCACAGGGCCAGCAGGCGACGTTCAACCCAGCTCAGCAGCGCGCCGCACACCACTACGGCGAGCAGGATTACCACGGCTTTGACCACCGAGATAATCACGTCGATCACTTCAGGCGTAAACCAGGTCATTGGGCTGCCTCCTGCAAACCGTCAACGGTAAGGCCAAAGATCGCTGGCGGGATACCGGCCAGGCCTGCTGGCAGTGCTACCAGGCCTGCACCCAGCTCTTCATTGATACGCAGTGGCAGACGTAGGGTCACACCGGCAACGTTGAGGCTGAGCAGGGCGCCATCGTTGACACCCAGGCGGTCGGCTTCGGATTTGGCCAGTGCGATATAAGCGGCTGGAATGCGTTCTTGCACCGGTGCGGCTTTCGAAGAGTTCTCTTCGCTGCCCAGCAGATGGTAGAACGGCACGACTTGCCAGGTGCCGCGAGCCGGGTTGAACGCGCCCGGAATGCTGGCGAACCAATTCAGCGAGTCGCCCTTGCTTTCGATCAGGCGGATGCCCGGGTCGCCCGCACGGATATGACCACCCACTTCGTCCTGGAACTTGTTCCAGGCTTGTGGCGAGTTCCAGCCCGGCGACCAGGCGAACGGCACTTGTTGGCGCGGTTCGACGGAGCCCGAGTAACCTTCCATGGAGAAGGCGAATGCGGTGTCCGGGTCTTGCGGGGTGCGCGGTTCGTGCACGCTGATATTGGCGCGCATGGCAGTACGGCCGCTGTAGCGCAAAGGTTCGCGCGCCAGCTTCATGCCTTTGATACGGAATGCTGCCGACGGTGCCGCATCAACGATGCCGGCCAGTTCTGGCGTGCTTGCCGCTGTTTGCTGTGTCACGTGATCGAGCAGGGTCCAGTCAACCGCCTTGTTCAGCAGGGTGCTGCGCAGGGCGTGCAACCAGCGCCAGCCTTCGTGGATCAAGTTGCTCGAATCGAGGTAGCGCGGCTCGAACACCTGGAAGAAGCGTTGGGCACGACCTTCCTGACTCACCAACGTACCGTCGCCTTCAGCAAAGCTTGCCGCTGGCAGAACCAGATCGGCACGGTCGGTGGTTGCGGTCTTCTGATGATCGGCAACGATCACCACTTTGGCCGCGTCCAGTGCTGCGTTGACCTTGACCGCATCGACACGGGTAAACAGATCGTTTTCCAGTACCACGATGGCGTCTGCTTTACCGTCGATCACTGCTTGCAATGCAGCGTCTACCGATTCGCCGCCGAGCATGGCCAGACCGAGGCTGTTGGCTTCCGGCACGACCAGGCTGATGGAGCCGGCTTTCTCACGCAGGTGCAGCGCCTTGGCGATGTTACCTGCGGCTTCGATCAGGGCCTTGGAGCCCAGCGAGGTACCGGCAATGATCAATGGGCGTTTGGCTGCAAGCAGGGCGTCGGCGATGCGTTTGGCCAGCTCCAGGGCTTCAGCGTCCAGGCCGGCAACGGCAGGGGCGCTGGCGTCGATGGCGTGAGCCACGGCGAAACCGATACGGGCCAGGTCATCCGGCGCAGCGTGTACGCATTCTTCAGCCACGTCGTCGAGCTTGGTTTCAGCCAGGCTGGCAATAAACAGCGGGTTCAGCGCGTGCTGACCGATGTTTTTCACCGCAGCGTCGAGCCACGGCTGAACGCGCATGGCGTCGGCCATTTCTTCAGCTTTGCCCTTGACCGACTGACGCAGCGACAGCGCCATACGGGCGGCGGTCTGGGTCAGGTCTTCACCCAGTACGAAGATGGCGTCGTGATCTTCGATCTCGCGCATGTTCGGGACGGGCAGCGGGCTGTCTTTCAAGACTTGCAGCACCAGGCGGATGCGCTCCAGCTCACCGGCTTCGATACCCGAGTAGAAGTGCTCGGCACCGACCAGCTCGCGCAACGCGTAGTTGCTTTCGAGGCAGGCGCGCGGCGATCCGATACCGACGATGTTACGACCGCGCAACAGATCGGCGGCTTTATCCAGTGCAGCGTCAACGCTCAGTTTGCTGCCGTCGGCCAACAATGGCTGACGTGGGCGGTCGGTGCGGTTGACGTAGCCATAGCCAAAACGGCCACGGTCACACAGGAAGTACTGGTTAACCGAACCGTTGAAACGGTTTTCGATGCGACGCAGTTCACCGTAACGCTCGCCCGGGCTGATGTTGCAGCCGCTGGAACAACCGTGGCAGATGCTTGGTGCAAACTGCATGTCCCATTTGCGGTTGTAACGCTCGGAGTGAGTTTTGTCGGTGAACACACCGGTCGGGCAGACTTCTGTGAGGTTGCCCGAGAACTCGCTTTCGAGCACGCCGTCTTCAACGCGACCGAAGTACACGTTGTCGTGGGCGCCGAATACACCGAGGTCAGTGCCGCCCGCGTAGTCTTTATAGAAACGCACACAGCGATAGCAGGCGATGCAGCGGTTCATTTCGTGGGAAATGAACGGGCCGAGTTCCTGGTTCTGGTGAGTACGCTTGGTGAAGCGATAACGGCGCTCGTTGTGGCCGGTCATCACGGTCATGTCTTGCAGATGGCAGTGGCCGCCCTCTTCGCACACAGGACAGTCGTGCGGGTGGTTGGTCATCAGCCATTCAACAACGCTGGCGCGAAACACTTTCGCTTCTTCGTCGTCGATGGAAATCCAGCTACCGTCGGTGGCCGGAGTCATGCATGACATGACGATACGACCACGCTTGTCGTTCTCGTCGGTGTACTGCTTGACGGCGCATTGGCGGCAGGCGCCAACACTGCCCAGGGCAGGGTGCCAGCAGAAATACGGGATATCGAGGCCCAGCGACAGACATGCCTGTAACAGGTTGTCTGCCCCATCGACTTCGAGATCTTTGCCGTCTACGTGGATAGTGGCCATGGTTCAAAGGTCTTCGTTGGCCCGGTGTCAGCGGGCGTGGCTAATGGAATCTTGTTATGCGTTCGAAGCAACCCAGCCTTACGGCGTTATCGAACGATCAGAAGGGGGCACGGACCCCCTTCATTCAGAGCGTTACGCGCCGATAACAATCGGGCGTGCCAGAGGTGGAACACCGGGTTTTGCTTGCGCAATACCGGCTTCGAACTCTGGACGGAAGTACTTGATCGCGCTGCCCAACGGTTCCACGGCGCCCGGTGCGTGAGCACAGAACGTCTTGCCAGGGCCGAGGAAACCGACCAGACCCAGCAGGGTCTCGATATCGCCAGGCTGACCTTCGCCGTGTTCGATCGCCATCAGCAGCTTGACGCTCCACGGCAGACCATCACGGCAAGGGGTGCAGAAGCCGCACGACTCACGGGCAAAGAACTGTTCCATGTTGCGCAGCAAGGAGACCATGTTGACGCTGTCGTCCACGGCCATGGCCAGGCCAGTACCCATACGGGTGCCAACCTTGGCGATGCCGCCGGCATACATTTGTGCGTCCAGGTGCTCGGGCAACAGGAAGCCGGTACCGGCGCCGCCTGGCTGCCAGCACTTGAGCTTGAAGCCGTCGCGCATGCCGCCGGCGTAGTCTTCGAACAGCTCGCGAGCGGTCACGCCGAATGGCAGTTCCCACAGGCCAGGGTTCTTCACTTTGCCGGAGAAGCCCATCAGCTTGGTGCCGTGGTCTTCGCTGCCTTCGCGGGCGAGGGATTTGTACCAGTCAACGCCGTTGCCGATGATGGCCGGTACGTTGCACAGGGTTTCCACGTTGTTCACGCAGGTCGGCTTGCCCCATACGCCCACAGCGGCCGGGAACGGCGGCTTGGAGCGCGGGTTGGCGCGACGGCCTTCGAGGGAGTTGATCAGTGCGGTTTCTTCACCGCAGATGTAACGCCCGGCGCCGGTGTGCACGAACAGTTCGAAGTCGAAACCCGAACCGAGGATATTCTTGCCCAGCAGGCCGGCTGCCTTGGCTTCTTCGACGGCACGGCGCAGATGCACCGCTGCAGTGGTGTATTCGCCACGCAGGAAGATATAGCCGCGGTAGGTTTTCAGTGCGCGGGCACTGATCAGCATGCCTTCGATCAGCAGATGGGGCAGTTGCTCCATCAGCATGCGGTCTTTCCAGGTGTTGGGTTCCATTTCATCGGCGTTACACAACAGGTAACGGATGTTCATGGATTCGTCTTTGGGCATCAGCCCCCACTTCACACCCGTCGGGAAGCCGGCACCGCCGCGACCCTTGAGGCCGGCGTCTTTCACGGTCTGGACGATATCGTCCTGGGCCATGTCGGCGAAGGCCTTGCGCGCAGCGGCGTAGCCGTCCTTGGCCTGGTACTCGTCAAGCCATACCGGCTCGCCGTCGTCACGCAGACGCCAGGTCAGGGGGTGGGTTTCTGCCGAACGCTTGATCAGGTTGGCAGGGCCGAAAGAAGTCAGGCTCATGGGTAGGCCTCCAACAACGTGGCGACGCCAGCAGGCTGCACGTCACCGAATGTGTCGTCGTCGATCATCAACGCCGGCGCCTTGTCGCAGTTGCCCAGGCAGCACACCGGCAGCAGCGTAAAGCGGCCGTCCGGGGTGGTCTGACCGAGGCCGATGCCCAGCTTGTTCTGGATTTCGCCGACCACGGATTCGTGGCCACCGATGTAGCAGACCATGCTGTCGCACACGCGGATGATGTGGCGGCCGACCGGCTGACGGAAGATCTGGCTGTAGAACGTAGCCACGCCTTCAACGTCGCTGGCAGGGATGCCCAGCAGTTCGCCGATGGCGTAAATCGCGCCGTCCGGCACCCAGCCGCGTTCCTTCTGAACGATCTTCAGGGCTTCGATCGACGCCGCGCGCGGGTCTTCGTAGTGATGCATCTCATGCTCGATGGCCGAGCGCTCGGTTTCGCTCAGGGCGAAACGGTCTGTCTGGATAAGCGTGCTGTTCATGCTTAGCGGTCCACGTCGGCCATAACGAAATCGATACTACCCAGGTACGCAATCAAGTCCGCGACCATTTCACCTTTGATCACCGAAGGGATCTGTTGCAGGTGCGGGAAGCTTGGGGTGCGAATCCGGGTGCGGTAGCTCATGGTGCCGCCATCGCTCGTCAGGTAATAACTGTTGATGCCCTTGGTCGCTTCGATCATCTGGAAGGATTCGTTGGCCGGCATCACCGGGCCCCACGAAACTTGCAGGAAGTGCGTGATCAAGGTCTCGATATGCTGCAGCGTGCGTTCTTTAGGCGGCGGTGTGGTCAGCGGGTGATCCGCCTTGTACGGGCCGGCCGGCATGTTGCGCATGCACTGCTCGATGATTTTCAGGCTCTGGCGCATTTCTTCGACGCGCACGATGCAACGATCGTAGGCATCGCCGTTGGCTGCCAGCGGGACTTCGAATTCGAAGTTCTCGTAGCCGGAATACGGGCGCGCCTTGCGGATATCGAAGTCACAACCGGTGGAGCGCAGGCCGGCACCGGTGACGCCCCATTCCAGGGCCTCTTTGGTGTTGTAGGCGGCAACGCCGATGGTACGACCACGCAGGATGCTGTTGTCCAGAGCAGCTTTCTGGTACTCGTCCAGACGCTTGGGCATCCAGTCGATGAACTCCTTGACCAGGCGATCCCAGCCGTTCGGCAGGTCGTGGGCAACGCCGCCGATGCGGTACCAGGCCGGGTGCAGACGGAAACCGGTGATGGCCTCGATCACCTTGTAAGCGCGCTGACGGTCGGTGAACGTGAAGAACACCGGGGTCATGGCGCCCACGTCCTGGATATAGGTACCCAGGAACAGCAGGTGGCTGGTGATACGGAAGAATTCGGCCATCATGATGCGGATGGTGTCGACCCGGTCAGGCACTTTGATACCGGCCAGCTTCTCGACCGAGAGCACGTACGGCAGGTTGTTCATCACGCCGCCGAGGTAGTCGATACGGTCGGTGTACGGGATGAAGCTGTGCCAGGACTGGCGTTCGGCCATTTTCTCGGCGCCACGGTGGTGGTAACCGACGTCAGGCACGCAGTCGACGATCTCTTCACCGTCCAGCTGCAGGATGATGCGGAAGGCACCGTGAGCCGAAGGGTGGTTCGGCCCCAGGTTGAGGAACATGTAGTCCTCGTTTTCACCGGAGCGTTTCATGCCCCAGTCTTCCGGGCGGAAGCGCGCGGCTTCCTCTTCCAGCTGCACCTTGGCCAGGGTCAGGCTGTACGGATCGAACTCGGTAGCACGGGCCGGGAAGTCCTTGCGCAGCGGGTGACCTTCCCAGGTCGGCGGCATCATGATGCGCGACAGGTGCGGGTGGCCTTTGAAATCGATGCCGAACATGTCCCAGACTTCACGCTCGTACCAGTTGGCGTTCGGCCAGATACCGGTCACGGTAGGGACACTCAGGTCTTTTTCAGACAGGGCCACCTTGATCATGACGTCGCTGTTACGTTCCAGCGACATCAGGTGGTAGAAGACGGTGAAGTCTGCACCCGATGGCAGGCCCTGACGCTTGGTACGCAGACGTTCGTCCACACCGTGCAGGTCATAGAGCATGACGTAGGGTTTTGGCAGGTTGCGCAGGAAGGTCAGTACTTCGACCAGTTTTGCGCGGCTAACCCAAAGCACCGGCATGCCGGTGCGCGTGGCCTGGGCGGTGAACGCCTCAGGGCCAAAACGGGTGTTGAGTTCGACAACCACATCTTGGTCGTCAGCCTTGTAAGGCGGGATGTACAGAGCGGAGCCTGCAGTCATGGTTTTTTATCGCTTTCGGTCAACGTAAAGAATGAAGCCAGTGATTCGTTCTATTGAGTAGAAACGGCGCTGGATCAGACTTCGTCGGGGCTGCGCAGGTTGGTTACCTGAATACGCTGTTCGCGGCGCTGTTCCTTTTGCGATGGCATCTCGGCGCGGTACACGCCTTGTTCGCCAACGACCCAGGAAAGTGGGCGACGCTCCTGGCCAATCGACTCTTGCAAGAGCATCAAGCCTTGCAGAAAAGCCTCAGGGCGGGGCGGGCAGCCGGGTACGTAAACGTCCACAGGCAAGAACTTGTCGACCCCTTGAACCACGGAGTAGATGTCGTACATGCCACCGGAGTTGGCGCACGAACCCATGGAAATGACCCATTTAGGTTCAAGCATTTGCTCGTAGAGACGCTGGATGATCGGCGCCATCTTGATAAAGCAGGTCCCGGCAATAACCATGAAATCCGCCTGACGCGGCGAAGCCCGGATAACCTCGGCGCCAAAGCGCGCGATGTCGTGGGGCGCCGTGAAGGCGGTGGTCATTTCCACATAGCAGCACGACAGGCCGAAGTTGTACGGCCACAGGGAATTTTTACGTCCCCAGTTGACCGTGCCGTTCAGCACGTCTTCGAGCTTGCCCATGAAAATGTTTTTGTGGACTTGATCTTCTAACGGATCGGCAACGGTTTCCCGTGTGCCGATCGGGTATTGCTCGTTAGGAGCATCCGGGTCGATCCTGGTGAGTTCGTATTGCATCGCCAAAGCCTCATTGTTTCAGCTTGGCCTGCCGCTTACGACGAGCTTCCGGTGCCCAATCAAGAGCACCCACCCGAAATAGGTAGACAAGGCCTGCCAACAGAATTGCTATGAAAACGAGAGCTTCGACGAATCCGGTCCAGCCGCTTTCGCGAACAGACACAGACCAGGCAAAGAGAAAGAGGGCTTCGATATCGAAGATCACGAACAGCATCGCGACCAGATAGAATTTGGCTGAGAGCCGCAAGCGGGCGCCACCGGTAGGTAGCATGCCGGACTCGAACGGTTCATTTTTGCTGCGACCCCAGGCTTTTGACCCAAGGAGGCTGGAGACGCCAAGCATGAAGGCACAGAGGCCGACAACGCCGAGAAGGAAAATGGCAAAGCCCCAGTTGTGGGCTATGAGTCCTGTCGCTTCGGGCATGCTGGAAATCCTTAACAGAGAGCAAAGGTCTCTGAGCTAGAAAAGGTGATAAAGCAGTGACGTTATGTCGCAGTGCTATTGATTGCCGGGATTTTATGGCTAAACACCCAGCAAGTAAATTTTCTAAGATGAATTAATTCAGTCCTTTAGTTGTAGAACCTCCATCAATGTCTATGCAGGCCTTGAACTGTGGGCGTTACAGCGTTTTTCAGTGTTTGTTTTTCAGTGTTCATGTATTCAACAAAAGCAACTCGTAATGATAATTAATATCGTTTGAGTGGTTATTTGTTGTGTCGCTATGTCGCAGGCTTGTAGAACTTGGCTTATATAAGCGCTGTTAGCAAGTTTGGAACTTGGCTTTTTAACCCGGTCTGGCGATCGAAGCATGGATCTGGGTCAGTGTTTTGTCGGATGGGCAGGGCAGCGGGATGTCTTTCTGTGGGAGCGGGCTTGCTCGCGATGCTGATAACTCGGTCCTCCAGGCAGGCGCGGTGATGCCATCGCGAGCAAGCCCGCTCCCACAGGGGAGGGGTGAACAAGTCGCCGGGCAAAAAACGCCCCGAACCAGTCGGGGCGTCATGGGCATGGCATTGCGTTTGTTCTTTACAGGCTGGGCAATGGCCGTGGTTCCATTATCAGTGGAACTGTTCTTCTTCTGTAGAGCCGGTCAGGGCGGTAACCGAAGACGAACCACCCTGGATCACGGTGGTCATGTCGTCGAAGTAGCCAGTGCCCACTTCCTGCTGGTGCGCCACAAAGGTGTAGCCTTTGGCTGCGTCAGCAAATTCCTGCTCTTGCAGTTTCACGTAGGCGGTCATGTCGTTGCGGGCGTAGTCGTGCGCCAGGTTGAACATGCTGTGCCACATGTTGTGGATACCCGCCAGGGTGATGAACTGGTGTTTGTAGCCCATTGCCGACAGCTCGCGCTGGAATTTGGCGATGGTCGCGTCGTCCAGGTTTTTCTTCCAGTTGAAGGAAGGCGAGCAGTTGTACGACAGCAACTGGTCCGGGTATTCCTTTTTGATTGCTTCGGCAAAGCGACGCGCTTCTTCCAGATCCGGCTTGGCGGTTTCGCACCAGATCAGGTCGGCATACGGCGCGTAAGCCAGGCCACGGGCAATGGCTTGATCAAGGCCGGCACGTACTTTATAGAAGCCTTCCTTGGTGCGCTCGCCAGTCACGAATGGCTGGTCGTACGGGTCGCAATCGGAAGTCAGCAGGTCAGCCGCGTTGGCGTCGGTACGAGCCAGAATGATGGTCGGCGTACCGGCAACGTCAGCTGCCAGACGTGCTGCTGTCAGTTTTTGCACAGCTTCCTGGGTCGGAACCAGTACCTTGCCGCCCATGTGACCGCATTTTTTCACCGAGGCCAGCTGGTCTTCGAAGTGAACGCCTGCAGCGCCCGCTTCGATCATGCTTTTCATCAGCTCGTAAGCGTTGAGTACGCCGCCGAAACCGGCTTCAGCGTCAGCCACGATCGGTGCGAAGTAGTCGATATAACCCTGGTCGCCCGGGTTTTTACCGGCTTTCCACTGAATCTGGTCGGCACGACGGAATGAGTTGTTGATGCGCTTGACCACGGTTGGAACGGAGTCCACCGGGTACAGCGACTGATCCGGGTACATGGATTCGGCAGAGTTGTTGTCTGCCGCCACTTGCCAACCCGACAGGTAGATAGCCTGGATACCGGCTTTAACCTGTTGTACCGCTTGGCCCCCGGTCAGGGCGCCCATGCAGTTGACGAAATCTTTCTCAGGACGGAAGGACGGGTGTGCGCCCTGTGTCACCAGTTTCCACAGCTTGTCGGCACCCATTTTTGCAAAGGTGTGCTCGGGTTGAACCGAGCCGCGCAGGCGGACCACGTCAGCAGCGGAGTAATCGCGAGTCACGCCTTTCCAGCGTGGGTTTTCGGCCCAGTCTTTCTCAAGGGCTGCAATTTGCTGTTCGCGTGTCAGTGCCATGGTGATAAACCTCGTCGCATAGGTCTGGGTTGAAAAATGGTTGCTCCACCAGGCACACAACACTGTTGTTTGTATAAGTGCGTGAATGGCGGCTCGCTACGGGCAGTACAGGCCCCAGGGCCTTTGCGGGGCCTCTGATCAGCGGGAGCGGGGCCATCATGCCTTTGCATTTTTGAGGCGTCAAATGTTTTGTAGTGCTTTTTTTATAACACTACATAATTTGCGAAAAACGACTCGTCGGTCAGTTTTGGCCCTTTTGGTCGAGTACATCGACTTTGACCCGAATGGTCATGTCATCCCGGCTTTGCGTAGAGTAGCTGCGGGTTTGCGGCGGATTGTCAGTCTGGTTAAGAGCGTTGTTGCCCGCCACGGTTATCCATTGCCCCAGAGGGCCGCTGACTTGTGTGTCGGTACTTTGCGTGTTCACTACATCGGGTTGCTCCTGGCTCATGCGATCGCGAGTCGTACTGATCGCCAGGTGTACCGTTTCACCTGTGACGCTGGCGGTGACGTAAAAACCCCGGGTGACGTTGCGGTAGTCGGTCTGGGTGAGCAAGCGGCCGTAGGCGTCGGTCTGGGTGCTGGTCAGCGGTACGCTCTGGCCGGTCTGGATAAATGCCGGGGTGCCTTCGCTGGTCTGGATTTGCTGGGTGCCGCCGTCGCGGCTGGCGGTGCTGATCACCCGGGTGTCCGGATCATTAGTGGCCAGGTTGTTGTCACTGGTATCGACCGTGATCAGCAGGCGCCGGGCGGGTGTGTCGAGTTGCGCAAGCAGGTCTTCGAGGTTCTGGATTTTCGAGGCGCCTGCCTCGACGATCAGTTGGTTGCCATAGGCGCTGACTTTGCCGTTTTTGCCGATAAAGTTCTGCGCGATGGGCAGCAAATCGGCGCTGGTGCGGTTTTGCAGGGTGATGACGCGGGTGTCGGCGATCGCGCTGAAGCTAGCGATCAGCAGCAGGCCAGCGATGAAGGGGCGTAGGGACATGTCCATTATCTCCGCAATGCTTGAAAGGGCTGGGTCTGAGTGTGCCAGATAGCAAAACGCCCTGCGATCCGGGGATGGCAGGGCGTTTTGCAAAACTGCTGTGGGAGCGAGCCTGCTCGCGAAATTCTCAAGAGTGCCGCGCTAGCAGCCTTCGCGAGCAGGCTCGCTCCCACAGAGATCGGCGTGGCAGTTAGCTCACCCGCACCATATCAACGTGGGGAATCCCTGCTTCGAGGAATTCATCGCTGACGATCTTGAAGCCAAGGCGCTCGTAGAAGGGTGTGGCATGCACTTGGGCACTGAGCATTTGTTGCTTGAGGCCACGTTTTTCGGCTTCAAGAATCGTGGCCTGCATCAGTGCGTCGCCAACCTTCAGGCCGCGCCAGTCCTTGAGAACCGATACGCGGCCGATATGGCCGTCCGGCAGGAGCCGGGCGGTACCAATCGGGAAGTCGCCTTCATAGGCCAGAAAATGCACGGCATCGGCATCGTCTGCATCCCACTCCAGTTCTGGAGGTACAGATTGTTCGGCAATAAATACCGCCTCACGAATGCGTCGAAGTTCGGCGTTGTCCTTTTGCCAGTCGGCGACACGTACGTGAATGCTATTCATCAGCGAACCCCAGGCTTCCTTGTTTAACCAGCTCGCAGAGCAGGTTGCGTCCATCTTCATCGGCCAGCCATGTGCCGAGGTTGTCACTGTGCAGCGCGTCGGCGGCACAGATCATTTTCAGCAGTTCGCGCAGCTTGCCCGGCAGCAGGCGGCTTTGGCCGCTGGCGAACAACAACAGGTCGTCATCGACCTCGGACCATGCCAGGCGTGCGCTCGGGTTGCGGATCAGGATTGCGCCCTGTTCCAGGCTACCCAGCAGGTCTTCTTCTTCGAGTTCAGGGCCGACCACGAGTTCCGGATAACGTGGCTCGGTCATGAACTGGCCGAACCAGGTCAGCAGCATGCGCTCGTCGCTCATGTGCTCGGTCAGCAGGCTCTTGAGGCGATCAAGGGCGTCGTGCTGGATCTGGTGCGGGTCGCTGACCGGTTGCGCGTCAGCGTCGGTGTAGCGATCTTCGTCCGGCAGGTACTGGCTGAGGAAGTCGGTGAAGTGGGTCAGTACTTCAGCGGCGCTCGGTGCACGGAAGCCCACCGAGTAGGTCAGGCAGTCGTCTACGGCTACGCCACAGTGGGCCAGGCGCGGTGGCAGGTAGAGCATGTCGCCGGGCTCAAGGGTCCACTCGTCGGTGGCCTGGAAATCAGCGAGGATACGCAGGTCCGCGTGCTCCAGCAGCTTGCTGTCGGAGTCGCACATCTGGCCGATCTGCCAGTGACGCTTGCCATGACCCTGCAGCAGGAACACGTCGTAGTTGTCGAAGTGCGGACCAACACTGCCACCTGGGGCGGCGTAGCTGATCATCACGTCGTCGATACGCCAGCTCGGCAGGAAGCGGAAGTTTTCCAGCAGTTCATTGACTTCAGGCACGAACTGATCAACGGCCTGCACCAGCAGAGTCCACTCGCGCTCTGGCAGTTTGCCGAATTCGTCTTCGGCGAACGGACCGCGGCGCAGTTCCCATGGGCGCTCGCCGTGTTCGATGATCAGGCGCGATTCGACTTCTTCTTCAAGGGCCAGACCGGCCAGTTCGTCGGCGTCGATCGGGCTTTCGAAGTCAGGAATTGCCTGGCGCACCAGCAGCGGTTTTTTCTGCCAGTAGTCGCGCATGAACTCGCGCGCAGTGATGCCGCCCAGAAGTTGAAGAGGAATGTCAGGATTCATGTGTAACCTATTGAAAAATTGCACTTTGTAATCGGGAATAAAAACGCCCGGCACGGCCGGGCGTTAATAGGTCGTTGCAGCGATCAGATGCGCTTGGCTTGCTCGACGGCGTTGCCAATGTAGTTGGCCGGAGTCAGCAGCTTCAGCTCGGCTTTGGCCGCTTCCGGCATTTCAAGGCCGTCGATGAAAGTTTGCAGTGCTTCAGGGCTGATGCCCTTGCCGCGGGTCAGCTCTTTGAGCTTTTCGTACGGGTTTTCGATGTTGTAACGACGCATCACGGTCTGGATCGGCTCGGCCAGGACTTCCCAGCAGGCGTCCAGGTCAGCAGCGATTTTCTGTGCATTCAGTTCAAGCTTGCTGATGCCCTTGAGGCTGGCTTCGTACGCGATCACGCTGTGAGCAAAGCCCACGCCGAGGTTGCGCAGTACGGTGGAGTCGGTCAGGTCGCGCTGCCAGCGGGAGATTGGCAATTTGCTGGCCAGGTGCTGGAACAGGGCGTTGGCGATACCCAGGTTGCCTTCGGAGTTTTCGAAGTCGATCGGGTTGACCTTGTGCGGCATGGTCGAAGAACCGATTTCGCCGGCAATGGTGCGCTGCTTGAAGTAGCCCAGGGAGATGTAGCCCCAGATATCGCGATCGAAGTCGATCAGGATGGTGTTGAAGCGGGCGATGGCGTCGAACAGCTCGGCAATGTAGTCGTGCGGCTCGATCTGGGTGGTGTACGGGTTGAAACCCAGGCCCAGCTCGTCTTCGATAAAGGCGCGGGCGTTTTCTTCCCAGTCGATCTGCGGGTAGGCCGACAGGTGGGCGTTGTAGTTGCCCACGGCGCCGTTGATCTTGCCCAGCAACGGTACAGCAGCGACTTGAGCGATTTGACGCTCCAGACGGTAGACCACGTTGGCCAGCTCTTTGCCCAGGGTGGTCGGCGAAGCCGGTTGACCGTGGGTGCGGGACAGCATGGGTACGTCGGCGAACTTGATCGCCAGTTCGCGGATGGCTTCTGCGGTTTGACGCATCAGCGGCAGCATCACGTCATCACGACCTTCACGCAGCATCAGGGCGTGGGACAGGTTGTTGATGTCCTCGCTGGTGCAGGCAAAGTGGATGAACTCACTGACGTTGGCCAGTTCAGGCAGCTTGGCGGCCTGTTCTTTGAGCAGGTACTCAATGGCTTTGACGTCGTGGTTGGTGGTGCGCTCGATCTCTTTGACGCGTTCGGCGTGCTCAAGAGAGAAGTTCTCGGCCAGTTCATTCAGAACGGCGTTGGCTTCGGCAGAGAAGGCCGGGACTTCAGGGATGGCAGCGTGGGCGGCCAGGCGCTGGAGCCAGCGAACTTCAACCAGAACGCGAGCACGGATCAAGCCGTATTCGCTGAAAATTGGGCGCAGGGCCTGGGTTTTGCCGGCGTAGCGGCCGTCAACAGGGGAAACCGCAGTGAGCGAAGAGAGCTTCATGGGGTGTTCTCGGACAGTCGGGCAACGAAATGGGGCGCGTATCATACATGAAAAAACGGCCGGTCCGTTGCCAAGTGACCGGCGTCATACGCGTATCGATTTTAAATTCTGTGCCTGCCGGCGTGTTTCAGTTGCCGCGCAGCATCGGGTAAAGCTCTTTGAGCAGCTTGCGTCGGCTGATGACCAGCTGCCAGCGGTGGCCGCCCAATTGGCGCCACAGCCTTGCGCAGCGGATACCGGCCAGCAGCAGGGCGCGAATTTTTGCCGCGTTGTTCGGTTGTTGCAGGTTGCGCATGTCGCCGTGCACCTGGATACGCTGGCGCAGGGTGCTCAGGGTGTCCTGGTACAACGCGCCACAGGCGGCCACCACGTTTTCATGGGCCGGGCCGAAATGCTCGACCTGGGACTGGATCTGCGGCAGGCGCTTGCCGATCAGCTCCAGCATGTCGTCCCGCTTGGCCAGTTGGCGCTCAAGGCCGAGCATCGACAGTGCGTAACGCAGGGGCTCGCGCTGCAGGGTGTTGGGATCGCGCTCAAGAGCACCGATCAGGGCACGATAGCCTTCGCGCAGGTTGATGTCGTCGCCGCCAAAGACTTCCAGGGTGTCCTTGGGGTCACGCACCAGCAGGCTGCCGAGCATGCAGCTCAGGTCGGCTTCGCTGACCTGGCCGGTCTTGGCAATTTTATCCACCAGCACCGCGGCCAGAAATACGCCGCCGAGGGCTACCAGTTGCTCCTGAGTGGCGTTCATGGGCGTTTGCCCTTGCTCGACCAGGGCTCGGCCACTTCTATCACGCCGCCGCCCAGGCAGACTTCGCCGTCGTAGAACACCACGGACTGGCCGGGGGTGACCGCGCGTTGCGGGTCGTCGAAGGTGGCGCGGTAGCCGTTGGCGGTTTTTTCCAGGGTGCAGGGCTGATCGCTCTGACGATAGCGAACCTTGGCCGTCAGGCGCAGCGGGGTGCTCAGGTCGATCGGATTGACCCAGTAGATCTCGGAGGCGAGCAGGGCGCCGGAGAACAGCCACGGGTGGTCGTTGCCCTGGCCGACGATCAGCTCGTTGTGCTCCAGATCCTTGACCAGCACGTACCACGGCTCGTCGCTGGCGTCCTTGAGGCCGCCAATGCCCAGGCCCTGGCGCTGACCGATGGTGTGGTACATCAGGCCATGATGGCGGCCGATCACTTCACCTTCTGTGGTCTTGATCTCGCCCGGCTGTGCCGGCAGGTATTGCTTGAGGAAGTCGTTGAAGCGGCGTTCGCCGATAAAGCAGATCCCGGTGGAGTCTTTTTTCTTCGCGGTGGCCAGATCGTGTTTTTCCGCAATGCGTCGCACTTCCGGTTTTTCCAGCTCGCCTACCGGGAACAGGGTGCGGGCGATCTGTTCGCCGCCGACGGCGTGCAGGAAGTAGCTCTGGTCTTTGTTCGGGTCCAGGCCCTTGAGCAGCTCGGTACGGCCGTCAATGTCGCGACGGCGCACATAGTGGCCGGTAGCAATCAGGTCGGCGCCCAGCATCAGGGCGTAGTCCAGGAAAGCCTTGAACTTGATTTCGCGGTTGCACAGGATGTCCGGGTTCGGCGTGCGACCGGCCTTGTATTCGGCCAGGAAGTGCTCGAACACGTTGTCCCAGTACTCGGCGGCAAAGTTGGCGGTGTGCAGCTTGATGCCGATTTTGTCGCACACGGCCTGGGCGTCTGCCAGATCATCCATGGCGGTGCAGTAATCCGTTCCGTCGTCTTCCTCCCAGTTCTTCATGAACAGGCCTTCCACCTGGTAGCCCTGCTCCATAAGCAGAACGGCGGAAACGGAAGAGTCGACACCGCCGGACATGCCGACGATGACGCGCTGTTTTTCGGGGGCGACTAGGGCTGGATCACGCATAAGGATTCAATGAGTGTCTTGAAAAAGGACGCGATTCTAGCAGGCCCGAGCGCTCAAGGCTAAACCGAAGGGCGGATTAACGTCAGGTCGAACAGTTTGCCGCCCAGATAATCATCGATGCACTGCAGGGTCAGCTCGCTGCGCCAGCGTTCGCGCTGTGCAAGCAGTTCGTCGCGAGTCAGCCACAGCGGGCCAATGATGCCGGTGTCCAGCTGGTAGTCGGGGTGGTGCTTGAGCGCCTTGCCGGCAAAGCAGATGCGCTGGTAGGTCACGCCGTTGCTGGGAGCGGTGTAGAGGTAAATGCCGATCACACCGGTCAGTTCGACGTCATAGCCGGTTTCTTCGAGGGTTTCGCGGATGGCGGCCTCGATCAGGCTTTCGTCGGGGTCCAGATGACCGGCCGGTTGATTGAGCACGGCGCGGTCGCGCTTGAGTTCTTCGACCATCAGGAAGCGGCCATTGTCTTCGACGACAGTGGCGACGGTGATGTGGGGTTTCCATTCCATGGGGTGGGTCTCGGTTTATAGGTGGATGCATATCCCCTGTGGGAGCGGGCTTGCTCGCGATGCAGGCGCTTCGGTCTGTGCTTTTTACGCGGTGATGCTATCGCGGGCAAGCCCGCTCCCACCGGGTTTGTGTAGGCCGTAAAAACACAAACCCCGGCGTCGTGGGCCGGGGTCTGTGGTGTTGCCTGTTGCCCTTACACCGAAGCGATGATCGCGTTCAGTGTGGCGCTAGGGCGCATTACTTTGCTTACCTTGTCGGCATCGGCGTGGTAGTAACCACCGATATCGACCGGCTTGCCCTGCACGGCGTTGAGTTCGGCAACGATTTTTGCCTCGTTCTCGGCCATGGCTTTTGCTACTGGAGCAAATTGGGCTTGCAGCTCTTTGTCTTCAGTCTGGGCAGCCAGGGCTTGTGCCCAGTACAGCGCCAGGTAGAAGTGGCTACCGCGGTTGTCGATGTTGCCGACTTTGCGCGATGGCGATTTGTTGTTGTCGAGGAACTGACCGGTAGCCTGGTCCAGGGTCTTGGCCAACACCAACGCTTTCGGGTTGTTGTAGGTTGTGCCCAGGTGCTCCAGGGAAGCCGCCAGTGCCAGGAACTCACCCAGCGAGTCCCAGCGCAGGAAGTTTTCTTCCAGCAACTGTTGAACGTGCTTCGGGGCCGAGCCGCCGGCGCCGGTTTCGAACAGGCCGCCGCCATTCATCAGCGGTACGATCGACAGCATTTTGGCGCTGGTGCCCAGTTCCATGATCGGGAACAGGTCGGTCAGGTAGTCACGCAGCACGTTGCCGGTTACCGAGATGGTATCCAGGCCAGCGCGGGTGCGCTCCAGGGTGAACTTCATGGCCTCTACCGGCGCCATGATGCGAATGTCCAGGCCGCTGGTGTCGTGATCTTTCAGGTAGGTTTCAACCTTTTTGATCATTTCGGCGTCGTGGCTACGCTTTGGATCGAGCCAGAACACGGCCGGAGTGTTGCTGGCGCGGGCACGGTTGACGGCCAGCTTGACCCAGTCGCGGATCGGCGCGTCTTTGGCCTGGCACATGCGCCAGATATCGCCTTCCTCGACGTTCTGTTCCATCAGCACGTTGCCGTTGCTGTCAGTTACCCGCACAACGCCCGGGGTCTTGATCTGGAAAGTCTTGTCGTGGGAACCGTACTCTTCGGCTTTTTGCGCCATCAGGCCAACGTTTGGCACGCTGCCCATGGTGGTCGGATCGAAGGCGCCGTGTTTCTTGCAGTCTTCGATGGTGGCCTGGTAGATGGTGGCGTAGCAGCGATCCGGGATCACGGCCTTGGTGTCTTGCAGCTGGCCTTCGGTGTTCCACATCTTGCCGGAATCACGAATCATGGCCGGCATCGAGGCGTCGACGATTACGTCGCTCGGCACGTGCAGGTTGGTGATGCCTTTGTCGGAGTTGACCATGGCCAGCGCAGGGCGGTTGGCGTACACGGCTTCGATGTCGGCTTCGATTTCAGCCTGCTTCTCGGCTGGCAGCGCCTTGATGCGGGCGTACAGGTCGCCGATACCGTTGTTCAGGTTGAAACCGATTTCTTTGAGGACGTCAGCGTGTTTTTCCAGCGCATCCTTGTAGAACTCGGCCACGATCTGGCCAAACATGATCGGGTCGGAAACCTTCATCATGGTGGCTTTCAGGTGAACCGAGAACAGTACGCCCTGCTTTTTGGCGTCTTCGATTTCGGCCGCTACGAACTCGCGCAGGGCTTTTTTGCTCATGACCGAGCAATCGATGATCTCACCAGCCTGGACGGCGGTTTTTTCTTTCAGGACGGTGGTGGTGCCGTCTTGAGCGATCAGTTCGATTTTAACGCTGCCCGGTGCTTCGATCAGGGCGGCTTTTTCGCTGCCGTAGAAGTCGCCTTCGCTCATGTGAGCAACGTGGGACTTGGAGTCTGCAGCCCAGGCGCCCATTTTGTGCGGGTGCTTGCGCGCGTAGTTCTTGACCGACAGCGGTGCGCGGCGGTCGGAGTTGCCTTCGCGCAGTACCGGGTTTACGGCACTGCCCATCACTTTGCTGTAACGCGCCTTGATTTCTTTTTCAGCGTCAGTGGTGACGGTTTCCGGGTAGTCCGGGATGTTGAAGCCCTGCGCTTGCAGTTCTTTGATCGCGGCCTGCAACTGCGGGACCGAGGCGCTGATATTGGGCAGCTTGATGATGTTGGCTTCAGGGGTAACGGCCAGGGCGCCCAGTTCGGCGAGGTGGTCTGCTACAGCCTTGTCACCCAATTGCTCGGGGAAGCTTGAGAGGATGCGGCCAGCCAGAGAGATGTCGCGCGTTTCAACGGCGATATCGGCGCTGGCGGTAAACGCCTCGATGATAGGCAGCAGTGAATAGGTGGCGAGCGCCGGAGCTTCGTCGGTGAAGGTATAGATGATCTTCGAACGGTTGGGCATTTCGGATTAACTCTCTTCTTTGCTGAGCGTGCTCAGATACTCGAGATGCGCAGGGTAGGCGCTTTCGTTCACAGTGAACAATGAGCCGAAAGTCGAGGTTCTTCGCGGTGATGTGAATGCATCAGTAGAGCGTCAAGCGGTCGGGCCGGGGTAACGGCCCAGCCTTTCTAGGCCTGAAAGACTCATTCCAGCATGTGTTTGCAGGTGACTCCATGGTCACCGGCGCAGTATACATAGGTCACCAAGGTTGCTGCGAGGGGGGCGGCCTAACACGAATCATCCATTGGTCTAAGTCCCTGCGGCAAAATGCCCTGATTTTTCGCGGTTTGCCCCGTGATTACGGGGTTTTTCGGCAACCTCAATTTTTCCTCGTGATGGCACGGGCATAAAAAAACCGGCCGATTCGCATGATCGAATCGGCCGGTTTCTTGGGCAGCGGGTCAGACCGGGAGGCTGGTCACCTCTTGCGCGGTCGCTGAAGCGCTGGCTGGAACTTGAGCGTTGGTGATTGCAACAGCATGCAGGCCCTTGGGGCCCTGGATTATTTCGAAGCTCACGGGTTGGCCTGCCTTGAGCGTCTTGTAACCGTCCATCTGGATTGCCGAAAAATGCGCAAAAAAGTCGATCGGGTTTCCGTGTTCATCGATGCCTTCCTTGGCCTGCGTATTAATGAAGCCGAAGCCTTTGGCGTTGTTGAACCACTTGACCTTGCCTTGCATACTCATATCCCTCTGCTGCAAACAACTCCATCACTGGAGTATCATCCAGTCAACTCGCACAGAAACCAGTAAAAGTGGTTGACTGCGCGGACCATTTTTCCCCACTGTGGGTACTATATGGTTGTAACACCGTTTTACCGATAGTCAAGGTCACGCGGCGGCGGTGTTGAAATTTGACATCTTTGCCTCCATCACTGTAGTTGCACAACCAACGACGAACCTTTCTTTCCATGCATGCAATTAGCCAGACTCGACTAACATTTAATCAGGATCACCCCGATTTTGATGACGAAGACTCCGCTGGCTTGGCTGTGCAAGAGGCTAAGCCTGCGCTTCAGGCGCCGCCGATGTACAAGGTGGTTTTGTTTAATGATGACTACACGCCAATGGATTTCGTTGTAGAGATCCTTGAGGTGTTTTTTAACTTGAATCGCGAATTGGCGACCAAGGTCATGCTGGCCGTCCATACAGAAGGACGGGCTGTGTGCGGCATCTATACCCGCGACATTGCCGAGACCAAGGCAGCGCAGGTAAATCAGTACGCACGTGAAAGCCAGCATCCGCTACTCTGTGAAATCGAGAAGGACGGTTAACGCCGACCACTTGGGTATGAGGTGAAGCCATGTTAAATCGCGAGCTCGAAGTCACCCTCAATCTTGCCTTCAAGGAAGCCCGCTCCAAACGTCATGAATTCATGACGGTTGAGCACCTCCTTTTAGCGCTTCTGGATAATGAGGCGGCCGCAACCGTTCTACGCGCCTGTGGCGCAAACCTCGAAAAACTCAAGCATGACCTGCAAGAGTTTATTGATTCCACAACCCCCCTGATCCCCGTCCATGACGAAGACCGCGAAACGCAGCCAACCCTGGGTTTTCAGCGGGTCTTGCAGCGTGCCGTGTTCCACGTGCAGAGCTCCGGCAAGCGTGAAGTCACCGGCGCCAATGTGCTGGTAGCCATCTTCAGCGAACAGGAAAGCCAGGCCGTATTCCTGCTCAAGCAACAGAGCGTGGCGCGCATCGATGTGGTCAACTTTATTGCCCACGGCATCTCCAAGGTGCCCGGGCATGGCGAGCACAGCGACAGCGATCATGAGATGCAGGATGAAGAGGGCGGCGAATCGTCGTCTTCCAGCAATCCTCTGGACGCTTATGCCAGTAACCTGAATGAACTGGCCCGCCAGGGCCGGATCGATCCGCTGGTGGGTCGGGAAATGGAAGTTGAGCGTGTCGCCCAGATCCTGGCGCGTCGGCGCAAAAACAACCCGTTGCTGGTGGGTGAGGCAGGCGTGGGTAAAACCGCGATTGCCGAGGGTCTGGCCAAGCGCATCGTCGATAACCAGGTGCCTGACCTGCTGGCTAACAGCATCGTCTACTCCCTGGATCTCGGCGCCTTGCTGGCAGGTACCAAGTACCGTGGCGATTTCGAGAAGCGCTTCAAGGCGCTGCTGGGCGAGCTGAAGAAACGCCCGCAAGCGATCCTGTTTATCGACGAAATCCATACGATCATCGGTGCCGGTGCGGCTTCGGGCGGGGTGATGGATGCGTCCAACCTGCTCAAGCCGCTGCTGTCTTCGGGTGACATTCGCTGCATCGGTTCTACCACGTTCCAGGAATTTCGCGGGATCTTCGAAAAAGACCGCGCCCTGGCGCGCCGTTTCCAGAAAGTCGACGTATCCGAACCTTCGGTTGAAGATACCATCAGCATTCTGCGCGGGCTTAAAGGTCGTTTCGAGCAGCACCATGGCATCGAGTACAGCGATGAAGCCCTGCGCGCAGCGGCGGAGCTGGCCTCGCGCTATATCAATGACCGGCACATGCCCGACAAGGCCATTGACGTGATCGACGAGGCGGGTGCCTTCCAGCGTCTGCAACCGGTTGAAAGCCGGGTTAAACGCATTGAGGTCGCGCAGGTTGAAGATATCGTGGCGAAAATCGCCCGTATTCCGCCTAAACACGTCTCGGTCTCGGACAAGGAGCTGTTGCGCAACCTTGAACGCGACCTGCGCCTGACCGTGTTCGGCCAGGATGCGGCGATCGATTCGTTGTCCACGGCAATCAAGTTGTCCCGTGCGGGGCTCAAGTCGCCGGACAAACCGGTCGGTTCGTTCCTGTTCGCAGGGCCCACCGGTGTCGGTAAAACCGAGGCAGCACGCCAGTTGGCCAAAGCTTTGGGTATCGAGCTGATTCGCTTCGACATGTCCGAGTACATGGAGCGCCACACCGTATCGCGTCTGATCGGTGCGCCTCCGGGCTATGTCGGTTTCGATCAGGGCGGTTTGCTGACCGAGGCCATCACCAAGCAACCTCACTGCGTACTGCTGCTCGATGAAATCGAGAAGGCGCACCCTGAAGTCTTCAACCTGCTGCTGCAGGTCATGGACCACGGCACGCTGACCGACAACAACGGGCGCAAGGCGGACTTCCGCAACGTGATCGTCATCATGACCACCAACGCCGGTGCCGAAACCGCCTCTCGGGCTTCGATGGGCTTTGCCCATCAGGATCATGCTTCCGATGCCATGGAAGCGATCAAGAAGAGCTTCACCCCCGAGTTCCGTAACCGTCTGGACACCATTATCCAG
Source organism: Pseudomonas sp. FSL R10-2964 (assembly GCF_009600035.1). Taxonomy (NCBI): domain Bacteria; kingdom Pseudomonadati; phylum Pseudomonadota; class Gammaproteobacteria; order Pseudomonadales; family Pseudomonadaceae; genus Pseudomonas; species Pseudomonas sp. FSL R10-2964. Next base: position 29,506 of record NZ_WIWH01000023.1, read on the forward strand.
TTTGGTCGCCTCAGCCATGAGGTTATCAAGCATGTGGTGGACAAGTTCCTTACCGAACTGCAGGCGCAGCTGGAAGACAAGCACGTGCAGCTCGAGGTGTCGGATGCGGCGCGTGGCTGGCTTGCAGCGGGTGGTTATGACGCGCTGATGGGGGCACGGCCGATGGCCCGTTTGATCCAGGACAAGATCAAGCGTCCGTTGGCTGAGGAGATTCTCTTTGGTGAACTGGCCGATCATGGCGGTGTGGTACACATCGACCTGGAAAACGGCGAGTTGACCTTCGAGTTTGAAACCGCAGTCGAAATGGCTTGATGTAACACCGTAGTGATAAAAGGCGCCTTCGGGCCAGTGACGATCAGTTGGGCGGGATGCAAAATCCCTGTGGGAGCGGGCTTGCTCGCGATTGGAACAGCGCGGTTTGATAGTTGAACCGCGTCGTCTGTATCGCGGGAAAACCCGCTCCCACAATGCCCATGACTGGTTTGCATTGGTGCTTGGGCGCCTTTTTGCTGTCTGCGATCAAGCGGCCTGGGCCGACGCGGTATTGCGCTCCAGTACCGTATAGCCGAGTGCGGCAATATGATGATGGACGCGTCGGTAGTCGCGCAGCACCCGCTGGAAGATATCCCCGGATTCGGCCCAGGCCGTCTTGTCGTTCTGCAGCTTGCGAAAGTGCTCGCGGCTGGCGCTGGCTTCCAGCTTGCGCACGGTCTCCTTGTGGCCGATCAGAGCCTTGGCAGCGCTCACGTCCTCACGCAAAAACGCGGTAATGGCCAGGTTCAGGCTGTCCAGCAGGGCCAGGTGCATGGCCTGGATCTGGATCAGTTCGAATGAGGAAAAGCGTTCGCCACGGCGTGTGCGGCGAACAGCCAGTTGCGCGAGGTTGCCGAGGATGTCGCCGGCGTGCTCAAGGTTGATCACGAACATCAGCACTTCCTGGGCGCGATCGGCATCGTCATCGCTCAGGCCATCCTGGCCAATGTCTGCAAGATAGGCGCGGATCGCGGCACTTAGCAGGTCGATGGAGTGATCCAGTTGGCGCACCTTGTCCGCTGTGTCCGGATCGGGTTTCTCGAACAGCTGCAACACCTGGTTGAGCATCAGCGAGGTCATGTCCGCCAGGCGCAGGGCTTCGCGTACGGCATTGGACAGGCCGATATTGGCCACTTCAAGCCCGGCCTCGTCCAGGTATTGCGGCATGCCGGGGTCTGCCGGTGGCTCCTGCTGGGGAAACAGGTAAGTCAGCAGGCGTGCGCAAGGTTCGGTCAGGCCGATGAACACCACGGCCAGCAGCAGATTGAACGCGGTATGCAGGTAAACCACCCAATGTGCCAGGCCGATATCGCTGCGAGCCAGCAAGTTGGCTATCAGCGGCAGGCAGGGCAGCAGCGCCAGGGAGCCCAGCAGGCGCGCCAGCAAGTTGCCCATAGGCAGGCGTCGCGCCACTGGCGAACTGGCGCTCATCACGGAGGGCAAGGCGCCGCCGATATTGGCGCCTAGCATCAAGGCGATGGCGGTGGCGGGCGTCATCAGGCCAGCACCTGCCAGCGAGGCGATCAACAGCACCACCGCGACGCTGGAGTGGCAGATCCAGGTCAGCAGCACGGCAGCGACCACCGCAATGATCGCGTCGCCCTCCAGGCTCTGCATCACGGCGCGAAATACCGAGGTGGCTTCCATATGGCCCAGGGTGGCACTGAGCAGGCCCAAAGCCAGCAGCATCAGGCCCAGGCCAATCAGTGCGCAGCTCACGCTTTCATGGCGCGAATCATCGCGCAGGCGAAAGACGATATAACCTGTCAGCAAAATCACCGGCATTGCCAGCGATGTATCAAAACTCAGCAGTTGTACCACCAGGGTCGAGCCGATATTGGCCCCCAGCATCACGGCCAGGGCGGGCGCCAGGCCCAGGGTGCCGGCTGCGGTAAAGGACGTGGCCATGAGGCTGACCGCCGTACTGCTTTGCAGTACGCCGGTAATGCCGATGCCGCTCATCAGTGCCATCCAGCGGTTATTCAGATTGCGCCCCATCCAGTTGCGCAGCTGGGTGCCAAACCCGCGCAGCAGGGCCGTGGAAATCATATGGGTGCCCCACAGCAAAAGTGCGATGGCGCCCGCGAGGTTGAGTAACAGAGTGGTTCCCGACATGAGGAATCTCCACAGAACACGCATTCATTTTTTGCGCGCGGGCTGGCGCGGTGTGGCGCCGGCCCGCGTTGTTTCAACTCAGTACCACTGCTTGAAACGGCGGATGTAGATCGTTTTCATCAGTTGCGCGACACAGCAATAGCTGAACAGGGTGGCCACCAGCCAAGGGAAATACGACAACGGCAGTGGTTCCAGGCCCACCATGGTGCCCAGGGGCGAGAACGGTACGTAGATACCCAGCACGATCACGATGAGGGTCATCATGATCACCGGCCATGCTGCAGTGCTCTGGAAGAACGGAATCTTGCGCGTGCGCAGCATGTGCACCACCAGGGTTTGTGACAGCAGTCCCTCAATAAACCAGCCGGACTGGAACAGGGTCTGCATTTCCACGCTGTTGGCCGAGAACACGTACCACATCAGGGCGAAGGTAGTGATGTCGAAGATCGACGACGTTGGCCCGATCCAGATCATGAAGCGGCCGATGTTCTTGGCGTCCCACTTGCGCGGTTTTTGCAGGTATTCCCTGTCCATCTTGTCCCACGGCAAGGCCAGCTGGGAGATGTCGTACATCAGGTTTTGCAGTAGCAGGTGGATCGACAGCATTGGCAGAAAAGGGATGAAGGCGCTGGCTACCAATACCGAGAACACGTTGCCGAAGTTGGAGCTGGCGGTCATGTTCAGGTACTTCATGATATTGCCGAAGGTCTCGCGCCCCTTGAGTACGCCTTCTTCGAGCACCATCAGGCTCTTTTCCAGGAGGATGATGTCAGCCGACTCCTTGGCGATATCCGTGCCGCTGTCTACCGAAATGCCTACGTCGGCATCGCGCAGGGCTGGCGCGTCATTGATACCGTCACCGAGAAAACCGACGGTATGGCCATTGGCTTGCAGCGCTTTCAGCACCCGGGACTTCTGCAGCGGGGTGAGCTTGGCAAACACCGTGCGCTGCTCAACCTCCAGTTGCAGTGCGGCGTCGTCCATTGTTTCGATTTGTGGCCCAAGCAGTGGCGTGCCTGGCTCCAGGCCCACCTGCCGGCAGATTTTGCCGGTGACTACAGCGTTGTCGCCGGTCAGCACCTTGATCGCTACGCCGATTTCTTGCAGGGCTGCAATCGCCGGCCCGGCAGTTTCCTTTGGTGGATCGAGGAAGGTGAGCATGCCGCGGATGACCAGGTCGCGCTCGTCTGCGGTGTTGTACTGCTTGTGCGCCTGTGCCTTGGGGATTTCGCGGGTGGCGACCAGCAGTACGCGGAAGCCGTCCTTGTTGTACTCGTTGGCCAGGGCCAGCAGTTGCTCGCGGCGTGTGGGGTCCAGAACCACGCGGGTGTCGCCTTCCATGACATGGGTGGCGATGCCGAGCATTTCTTCGACTGCGCCCTTGCACACCAGCAGGTGGTCGCCACGGTTGTCCTTGACGATGATCGACAGGCGCCGCCGTACGAAGTCAAAGGGCAGTTCATCGACCTTGCTGTAGTTGTGCGGCGCGTTGAATTTTGGGTCCTGCAGGGCAAACTGCACCACGGCCTGATCCATCAGGTTGCGGATGCCGCTTTGGTGATGGCTGTTGAGCCAGGCCAGGGCCAGTACCGACTCATCGCGCTGGCCACTGGCGTCGATGTGATGCTCGAGGATGATGTGATCCTGGGTCAGGGTGCCGGTCTTGTCGGTACACAGCACGTCCATCGAGCCCAGGTTCTGGATGGCATTGAGGCGTTTGACCACCACCTTGCGTTTGGCCATGGCCGTTGCGCCCTTGGCCAGGTTGGCGCTGACAATCATTGGCAGCATTTCCGGGGTCAGGCCCACGGCCACTGCCAGGGCAAACAGGAAGGCATCGCCCCAGTCGCCCTTGGAGAAACCATTGAGGAAAAACACAATGGGCACCATAACCAGCATAAAGCGGATCAACAGCCAGCTGACGCTGTTGACTCCGCGATCGAACGCGGTTTGCGTGCGCGAGCCGACGATGGCCTTGGCCAGCGAGCCAAAGTAGGTGCGCGGGCCGGTGGCCACGACTACGGCGCGAGCAGTGCCACTGACCACGTTGGTGCCCATAAAGCAGATATTGGGCAGATCCAGCAGGTTGCTCTGGTCGGCGGCGGTGCTGGAGGCGGACTTTTGTGTCACATCGCCCAGGGTGTCGTACTTCTCCACCGGCAAGGCTTCGCCGGTGAGCACGGCCTGGCTGATAAACAGATCGCGGGACTCGATCAGGCGAATATCCGCCGGGATCATATCGCCGGCCGACAGCTGCACGATATCGCCGGCCACCAGTTCGCGCATCGGTACTTCGTGCACCGAGGTGCGGGTACCGCTGTTGTCGCGCCGCACCACGGTCGCGGTGGTGCGGACCATGGCCTTGAGGGCTTCGGCGGACTTGGCCGAGCGGTGCTCCTGCCAGAACCGCAGCAGGCTGCTGAGGCCAACCATCAGGCCAATGATGATGACTTTGGTCAGGTCGCCTTCTTCGCCATCGCGTTCTGGCAGCCAGTAGTCAGTGACAAAGCTGATCACGCCCAGGGTCAGCAGCACATAGATAAAAGGGTTGTGCAGGGCCAGCAGAAACTGCACCAGTGCGTGAGGCGGCTTGTCGTGAGCCACTTCGTTGTAGCCATCGCTTTGCAGGCGTTCAGTGGCTTCCTGCTCGGTCAGGCCTGCGGTAGTGGCGCGTACATTGGCCAGGGTGGCTGAAAGGCCGTTTTGTGCTTCCCTAGCGGCACGCATGGACAGTTTATTGCTGTCGCTGGCGCTGTTCTTGTCCCGAACTTTAGTATTTTTTACGGCGCTCATGATGAGTACTCCTGTCGCCAACTCTTGACCGGGCATATATTGAATGGCCTTTTAACAGGCGTGCCAATGTATGCCGAGTCGCAAACTTCGCAATCGGTTTAATTGAAGTGTTAAGTGCGCTTTAAAGTCCCGCTGCTGCGAAGTAATTAATACGCGGGCAGCGGGTGACTACTGGCTTCTTCCATAAGGAACTCCAGTGGGTTGGCAGGGTTTTAATTAATTATGAATCAGCGCAAGAACCGACTCTGCGGGTCCTGGGTGTCGGCCATGCTCCAGCGCTGCTCCAGTTGGCCTGTGGCAGGGCTGACGCGCCAATGCACCTGGCGGTGCGCAGGTTTTGCGTCGGCAACGGATGTGGAAAAGGGTGAGCGGGTCGAGCGGGCCAGGGTGGGCTCGCGTGAAAGTTTCACGCGCATGCTTGAGGCAAAGGCTTGAACGCCGGGTAGTACATGGGTTTTAAAGGTCATAACACACCTCGTGACCGGACTGTCGCCGGTGAGGTCGTTACGATGGAGCGTCAGGCTCTAGCGCAGTTGACCCCGCCGTGCAGGCGAGTCCTGTCAATGTCTGGATTTAGCGCCCGGATCGCCGTAGTGACGGTGACCGGACAGCGACTAGATACTGTGTCCATTGGCTTCTTTTGTGAAGTTTATAGGCGGCCTGAATGACCGGCCTGTGCAATCTACTCAGGCCGCGGGTGCAAGTCAATGTTTAAACCCGGCAAGTGTGGCTGGTACAGCCAGGGTTCAGGAAGTTTGGAAGTTAGGTTTGGGTATATAGCTAATAAGACAAAACAGTTACAGGAGTTCAAACTTTATATGTTGAGCCCTGATTGTGGGAGCGAGCCTGCTCGCGAAGGGATCACTGCGGTTTGCCCGAAAAATTGCGTCGTTTGCTTCGCGAGCAGGCTTGCTCCCACGGCAGGCTCAAATCGCAGACAAACAAAAACGCCCGGCAGAGCCGGGCGTTTTGTATTGACTTGCTTAGCGAGCGCGGTAAGTGATGCGCCCTTTGCTCAAGTCATAGGGCGTCAGCTCGACGCGCACTTTGTCACCGGTAAGAATACGAATGTAGTTCTTGCGCATCTTGCCGGAGATATGCGCGGTTACGACGTGCCCATTTTCCAACTCCACACGAAACATGGTGTTGGGCAGGGTGTCGACGACAGTGCCTTCCATTTCGAAGCTGTCTTCTTTCGACATGCAGTAAAGCCCTCGGTGTCCAATGAATGGCCCGGTGCAACTGCGCCAGGCAAAAGCGGCGTGCATTGTGCCCGAAAAATGGGGGTTAAGCCAAGGGTTCAATCAAGAGAGCTCCATCTCTGATTGATTAAGAGCTCAATGGGCCGATATTCGGTCTTGTAATTCATCTTCTTGCAGTTCTTGATCCAGTACCCCAGATACAGCGCATCCAGCTCCAGGCGGCGCGCTTCGGCGATTTGCCAGAGGATTGCATAGCGCCCCAGGCTGCGCCGCTCTTCGTCGGGATCGTAGAAGGTGTAGACCGCCGACAGGCCATTGGGCAGCACGTCCGTGACGGCGACCGCCAATAAACGGCCATCAAGGCGGAATTCGTAAAACCTGGAAAACGCCAGGTCGCGCACCAGGAAGGTCGAAAATTGATCGCGACTGGGCGGGTACATATCGCCATCGGCATGGCGCTGCTCGATATAGCGCTGGTAAAGATCAAAGTTCTCTTCACTGAACGCCGGTTTTACCGCCTCTACCTGCAAGTCGGCATTGCGCTTGAAAATGCGTTTTTGCTGGCGGTTGGGCAGGAAGCGGGCAACAGGGATGCGCGCCGGGGTGCAGGCATCGCACTTCAGGCAATGCGGGCGATAAAGATGGTCGCCACTGCGCCGGAAACCCATCTCGGACAAATCGGCATAAACCTGCACATCCATCGGCTGGCTGGGGTCGAGGAACAGCGTGGTGGCCTGTTCGCCAGGCAAGTAGCTGCATGCGTGAGGTTGAGTGGCATAAAACTTCAAGCGCGCCAACTCGGTCATGATGAACCCTCGGAAAATCTTTAAATTAAGTGTAAGCCAGCGCGCAAAAGTCGCCTACTAAACCCACTGCGCAGTTGTGGGAAGATCCAGATGTTTTTGCAAATACTCAGCAAATATCTGGCGCGGGATTGAACGCGCTCCCAGGCTTTGCAGGTGATCTGTGGGCATCTGGCAGTCAATCAGCACAAACCCCCAGACCTGCAGCTGTCTGACCAGCGTGGCGAAGCCGAACTTTGAGGCGTTGTCGGCACGGCTGAACATGGACTCGCCAAAAAACAACTGGCCCATGGCCAGGCCATACAATCCGCCCACCAGCTCACCGTTGTCCCAGACTTCCACCGAATGGGCATGGCCGCGGGCATGCAGTTCGATATAGGCGTTTTGCATGTCGTCGGTAATCCAGGTGCCATCCGCATAGTCTCGTGGAGCGGCACAGGCCTGGATCACGGCTGCGAAGTCGCGGTCAAAACTCACCTGGTAGCGTTGCTTGCGCAGCAGTTTGCCCAAACTGCGGGAGATATGCAGCTCTTCGGGAAACAGCACCGTGCGCGGATCAGGCGACCACCACAGGATTGGCTGGCCCTCGCTGAACCACGGAAAACAGCCATGGCGATAGGCCTGGATCAGCCGGTCGGCGGACAGGTCACCGCCAGCGGCCAGCAGGCCATTGGGTTCGCGCATGGCGTTGGCCAGTGGCGGAAATGTCAGGGTGTCGCGTTTTAACCAGGTCAGCATGGCATTGAGTCTTGCACAAGAAGGGGAGGGCGGCTGCAACTCTGTCACGCAAGTGCGGTCTCAGTCGATCTGCCAGTTAATTACAAGCTGTGTTTTGGTGGTGGTATAAGTCTTTGTCACAAAAGGTAATACATGCTCAAATTGGCGCTTCCCGGCGAGTTATGGCCAGCATGGCATCAGCGGCTCAAACCCGTACAATGGCCTGCCTGTATGAGCTGATCTAAACTGCTCCACGTTGCAGCACGCAATAATAAGGGCAGGGCTCATTTCAAGTCCGAACTTGTCGTCTGCTCGCTATGAGCAGTATTTTGCAGTCACATTAGTCAATTAATAGTTGGGCGCGCCACAGGCGCAGGAAAAGACCCGTTTTGAAGAAATCCACAGCAGCACCCAAAGCAGTTCCTCTCTGGCGTCAGCAATTGCACTACCGGCTCAAGGAAGGTGCATTGATCGCTATCGGCGCCCTGTGCCTGTTCCTGATGATGGCCCTGCTGACCTATGGCAAGGATGACCCCGGCTGGAGCCATAACAGCCGGGTTGTCGATGTACAGAACTTCGGCGGGCCAGCCGGCTCCTACAGTGCCGACATCCTGTTTATGGTGCTGGGTTACTTTGCCTATATTTTTCCGCTGCTGCTGGCGGTCAAGGCCTACCAGATCTTCCGCGAGCGGCATCAGCCCTGGCAGTGGAGCGGCTGGCTGTTTTCGTGGCGGCTGGTCGGCCTGATTTTTCTGGTGCTCTCCGGTGCGGCGCTGGCCCATATCCATTTTCACTCTGCCTCGGGTCTGCCTGCGGGGGCGGGCGGTGCGCTGGGCGAAAGCCTGGGCGACCTGGCCAGGAATGCACTGAATATCCAGGGCAGTACCCTGCTATTGATTGCCTTGTTCCTGTTTGGCCTGACGGTGTTTACCGACCTGTCATGGTTCAAGGTCATGGACGTGACGGGCAAGATCACCCTCGACCTGTTCGAGCTGATCCAGGGCGCAGCCAACCGTTGGTGGGCCGAACGTAACGAGCGTAAGCAACTGCAGGCCAAGCTGCGCGAAGTGGATGCCCGGGTCAATGAAGTGGTCGCGCCAAGCGTTTCCGACAAGCGTGAGCAGGCCAAGGCCAAAGAGCGTCTGATCGAGCGCGAGCAGGCGTTGAGCAAGCACATGTCCGAGCGTGAAAAACACGTGCCGGCAGTGATTGCCCCGGCACCGCCCAAGGCGCCCGAGCCGAGCAAGCGCGTGCAAAAAGAGAAACAGGCGCCGTTGTTTGTGGACAGCGCGGTTGAAGGTACCTTGCCGCCGATCTCGATTCTGGATCCGGCCGAGAAAAAACAGCTCAATTATTCCCCCGAATCCCTGGCGGCCGTTGGCCACTTGCTGGAAATCAAGCTCAAGGAATTCGGCGTCGAAGTGACGGTGGATTCCATCCACCCGGGCCCGGTGATTACCCGTTACGAAATTCAACCTGCTGCTGGCGTAAAGGTCAGCCGCATTGCCAACCTGGCCAAGGACCTCGCGCGCTCGCTGGCCGTGACCAGTGTGCGGGTGGTTGAGGTCATTCCTGGCAAAACCACCGTCGGTATCGAGATTCCCAACGAAGACCGCCAGATCGTGCGCTTCTCCGAAGTGTTGTCGACCCCTGAGTACGATAACGCCAAGTCGCCGGTAGCTCTGGCCCTGGGCCATGACATTGGTGGGCGGCCAGTGATCACCGACCTGGCGAAAATGCCGCACTTGCTGGTAGCCGGTACTACCGGTTCTGGTAAGTCTGTAGGCGTTAACGCCATGATCCTGTCGATCCTGTTCAAGTCTGGCCCGGAAGACGCCAAGCTGATCATGATCGACCCGAAAATGCTTGAATTGTCGATCTACGAAGGCATCCCGCACCTGCTGTGCCCGGTTGTAACGGACATGAAGGACGCCGCCAACGCCCTGCGCTGGAGCGTTGCCGAGATGGAGCGCCGCTATAAGCTGATGGCCAAAATGGGCGTGCGTAACCTCGCCGGCTTCAACCAGAAGGTCAAGGACGCCCAGGATGCCGGCGAGCCACTTGTCGATCCGCTGTACAAGCGCGAAAGCATTCACGACGAAGCGCCGCTGCTGGTGAAGTTGCCGACCATCGTGGTAGTGGTCGACGAATTTGCCGACATGATGATGATCGTCGGCAAGAAAGTTGAAGAATTGATCGCCCGTATTGCCCAGAAGGCTCGGGCTGCGGGCATCCACTTGATCCTCGCGACCCAGCGCCCGTCGGTGGACGTGATTACCGGCCTGATCAAGGCCAACATCCCGACCCGCATGGCGTTCCAGGTATCGAGCAAGATCGACTCGCGTACCATCATCGATCAGGGTGGCGCCGAGCAACTGCTGGGTCACGGTGACATGCTCTATATGCCGCCAGGTACCAGCTTGCCGATCCGGGTTCATGGCGCGTTTGTGTCCGACGATGAAGTTCACCGCGTGGTTGAAGCCTGGAAGCTGCGCGGCGCTCCGGACTACAACGAAGATATCCTCAACGGTGTTGAAGAGGCGGGCAGCGGCTTTGAAGGCGGTGGCAGCGAAGGTGGGGACGACCCTGAAACGGATGCCTTGTATGACGAAGCCGTACAGTTTGTACTGGAAAGCCGTCGTGCCTCCATTTCTGCTGTACAACGCAAATTGAAGATCGGTTACAACCGCGCTGCGCGAATGATTGAATCCATGGAAATGGCCGGGGTCGTAACCTCTATGAACACTAATGGCTCGCGCGAAGTACTGGCGCCGGCCCCGATGCGCGATTGATCAGCCCCAGGGCTTCTAACTAATCAATGAGGATGTCCATGCGTTTTGTCAGCATGCTGTTGCTACCGGTACTGGCCTTTTCCTCGCTGTCGGCCCATGCCGACGCCGAGAGTGTGAAGCGTCTTGGCCAACTGTTGGGCTCTGATACCATCACGGCCCGTTTTTCCCAGCTGACTCTCGACGGCAGTGGCACCCAGTTGCAGGAAACTGCCGGCGAAATGTCGGTAAAGCGTCCTGGGCTGTTCTACTGGCACACCGATGCTCCTCAGGAGCAACTGATGGTCTCCGATGGCCAGAAAGTCTCGCTGTGGGACCCGGACCTGGAGCAGGTCACGATCAAGAAGCTCGATCAGCGCCTGACCCAGACCCCGGCCTTGTTGCTGTCCGGTGATGTATCAAAAATCAGTGAAAGTTTTGACATCACCTCCAAACAGGCCGGTGATGTAATGGACTTCACCCTCAAGCCCAAGACCAAGGACACCTTGTTCGACTCCCTGCGCCTGTCGTTTCGCGGCGGCAAGATCAACGACATGCAGTTGATCGACAGCGTGGGTCAGCGCACCAACATCCTGTTCACCGGGGTAAAGGTCAACGAGCCGATCCCGGCTTCCAAGTTCAAGTTCGATATCCCGAAAGGGGCTGATGTTATCCAGGAATAAGCCCTGGAAGAGGTTTCAAACGCTGCCCATGGATCTGTTTCGAAGTGCCCCGATAGCCCAGCCACTGGCTGCCCGTTTGCGTGCGGCCAACCTGGACGAGTATGTCGGCCAGCAGCACCTGCTCGCCCGCGGCAAGCCCTTGCGTGAGGCACTGGAGCAGGGTGCACTGCATTCGATGATCTTCTGGGGCCCGCCGGGCGTGGGCAAGACCACCCTGGCGCGGCTGCTGGCGGAAGTCTCGGATGCCCACTTTGAAACGGTCTCGGCGGTCCTGGCCGGGGTCAAGGAGATTCGCCAGGCCGTCGAAATCGCCAAGCAGCAGGCGGGCCAGTACGGCCGGCGCACCATCCTGTTTGTCGACGAAGTGCATCGCTTCAACAAGTCGCAGCAAGATGCCTTTTTGCCCTACGTCGAAGATGGCACCCTGATCTTTATCGGTGCCACCACGGAAAACCCCTCGTTCGAACTGAACAACGCCTTGCTCTCGCGGGCGCGGGTCTATGTGCTCAAAAGCCTGGACGAAGCGGCGCTACGCAAGCTGGTGCAGCGTGCGCTGACCGAGGACAAGGGCCTGGGCAAGCGCGGTCTGACCCTTGGCGAAGAAAGCTTTCAGATTTTGCTGCGGGCGACTGACGGCGATGGCCGGCGCATGCTCAATCTGCTGGAAAACGCTTCGGACCTCGCCGAAGACCACAGCGAAATCGGCACCGAGCTGCTGCACAACCTGCTGGGCGATACCCAGCGTCGTTTCGACAAAGGCGGCGAAGCCTTTTATGACCAGATCTCTGCCTTGCACAAGTCGGTGCGCGGCTCGAATCCTGACGGTGCCCTGTACTGGTTTGCACGCATGATCGACGGCGGCTGCGATCCGCTTTACATCGCCCGGCGCGTGGTACGCATGGCCAGTGAGGATATCGGCAACGCCGACCCGCGAGCTCTGAGCCTGTGCCTGTCGGCCTGGGATGTGCAAGAGCGGCTCGGCAGCCCGGAAGGCGAACTGGCAGTGGCCCAGGCCATCACTTACCTGGCCTGCGCACCGAAAAGCAACGCGGTGTACATGGGTTTCAAGGCCGCACTGCGCAGCGCGGCAGAACACGGCTCGCTGGAAGTGCCGCTGCATTTACGCAATGCGCCGACCAAGCTGATGAAGCAACTGGGTTATGGCGACGAGTATCGCTATGCCCATGACGAGCCTGACGCGTACGCGGCCGGGGAAGACTATTACCCGGACGAACTTGAACCCTTGAACCTGTATCAGCCGGTGCCACGGGGCCTTGAGCTCAAAATCGGCGAAAAGTTGAAATACCTCGCCGCACTGGACCGGGCCAGCCCCAAACAGCGGAGAAAACCGTGATTCCATTGATTGCAGCGGTCTCGGTGGGTGGCATTGCAGGTACATTGTTGCGCTTCGCTACGGGTAACTGGATCAACGCCAATTGGCCGCGGCACTTTTATACCGCGACATTGGCCGTTAATATCGTGGGCTGCCTGCTGATTGGCGTCCTGTACGGACTTTTTCTGATACGCCCGGAAGTACCGATTGAAGTCCGCGCCGGGCTGATGGTCGGTTTCCTGGGTGGCTTGACCACTTTTTCATCCTTTTCACTGGATACGGTGCGCCTGCTGGAAAGCGGGCAGGTGCCACTGGCATTGGGCTATGCGGCCCTCAGCGTATTCGGCGGGCTGCTCGCAACCTGGGCTGGCCTGTCCTTGACCAAACTTTGATAAACGAGAAACCGACATGCTTGATTCCAAACTGTTACGTAGCAACCTGCAGGACGTAGCGGATCGCCTGGCATCCCGTGGCTTCAAGCTGGACGTGGCGCGCATTGACGCGCTGGAAGCCAAGCGTAAAGAAGTCCAGACCCTGACCGAGAAGCTGCAGGCCGAGCGCAATGCCATCTCCAAAAGCATTGGCCAGGCCAAGGCTCGCGGCGAAGACATCGCGCCACTGATGGCCAGCGTCGAGACCATGGGCAGCGACCTGGCCAATGGCAAGGTTGAACTGGAAGCCATCCAGACTGAACTGGACGCGATCCTGCTGGGCCTGCCCAACCTGCCGGATGCGTCCGTGCCGGTAGGCGCTGACGAAGACGACAATGTCGAAATCCGTCGCTGGGGCACCCCGACTGTTTTTGATTTCGAAATCAAGGACCACGTCGCCCTGGGCGAGCAGCACGGCTGGCTGGACTTTGAAACCGCCGCCAAACTGTCCGGTGCCCGTTTTGCCTTGCTGCGCGGCCCGATTGCCCGTCTGCATCGTGCTCTGGCACAGTTCATGATCAACCTGCACACCGGTGAGCATGGCTACGAAGAGGCCTACACGCCTTATCTGGTACAGGCCCCGGCGCTGCAAGGCACTGGCCAGTTGCCAAAGTTCGAAGAAGAACTGTTCAAGATCAGCCGTGAAGGCGAAGCCGATTTCTACCTGATCCCGACCGCTGAGGTCACCCTGACCAATATCGTTGCCGGCGAAATCGTTGAACACAAGGCCCTGCCGATCAAGCTGGTGGCGCACACGCCGTGCTTCCGCAGCGAGGCCGGTGCATCGGGGCGCGATACCCGCGGCATGATACGTCAGCACCAGTTCGACAAGGTCGAGATGGTCCAGATCGTTGAGCCGTCCACCTCGATGGACGCCCTTGAAGGCCTGGTCGGCAATGCCGAGAAGGTTCTGCAACTGCTGCAACTGCCTTACCGCACCCTGGCGCTGTGCACCGGTGACATGGGTTTCAGCGCAGTTAAAACCTACGATCTGGAAGTGTGGGTCCCGAGCCAGGACAAGTACCGCGAAATTTCGTCGTGCTCCAACTGCGGTGATTTCCAGGCCCGTCGCATGCAAGCGCGTTTCCGTAACCCGGAAACCGGCAAGCCGGAACTGGTACACACCCTTAACGGTTCCGGTCTGGCGGTAGGCCGCACCCTGGTCGCCGTGCTGGAAAACTACCAGCAGGCTGACGGTTCGATCCGTGTGCCGGACGTGCTCAAGCCTTACATGGGCGGTATTGAGGTCATCGGCTAAATGGAGTTTCTGCCGCTGTTTCATAACCTGCGTGGCAGCCGTGTACTGGTGGTTGGCGGTGGGGAGATTGCCTTGCGCAAATCCCGCCTGCTGGCCGATGCCGGTGCCGTGCTGCGGGTGGTCGCACCCGCCATGGAGCCACAGTTGTGCGAGTTGATAAACAGCAGCGGTGGCGAACAGGTGCTGCGCGGATATGCCGAGGCCGACCTTGAAGGGTGCGTCCTAATCATCGCCGCCACCGACGATGAGCCACTTAACGCTCAGGTTTCCGCCGACGCCCATCGCCGTTGCGTACCGGTCAACGTGGTCGACGCGCCCGCCTTGTGCAGCGTGATCTTCCCGGCGATTGTCGACCGTTCGCCGCTGGTAATTGCCATTTCAAGTGGTGGTGATGCGCCCGTGCTGGCGCGGTTGATCCGGGCCAAGATCGAAACCTGGATTCCGTCGACCTACGGCCAGTTGGCGGGCCTTGCGGCGCGCTTCCGTAGCCGGGTCAAAGGCTTGTTTCCGGATGTGCAGCAGCGTCGCGGGTTTTGGGAAGATGTGTTCCAGGGCCCGATTGCCGATCGTTTGCTGGCCGGGCAGGGCGCTGAAGCCGAGCGCTTGCTGCTGGCCAAGATTGAAGGTCAGGCCGCCGAAACCACCGGTGAGGTGTATCTGGTGGGTGCCGGGCCGGGTGATCCCGATCTGCTGACCTTCCGTGCATTGCGCCTGATGCAACAGGCAGACGTGGTGCTCTACGACCGTCTGGTGGCTCCGGCGATTCTTGAACTGTGCCGTCGCGACGCCGAACGTATTTATGTGGGCAAGCGTCGCGCTGACCATGCGGTGCCACAAGACCAGATCAACCAGCAACTGGTCGACCTGGCCAAGCAGGGCAAGCGCGTGGTGCGGCTCAAAGGTGGCGATCCGTTCATCTTTGGCCGTGGCGGTGAAGAAATCGAAGAGCTGGCCGCCCACGGGATTCCGTTCCAGGTGGTGCCGGGTATTACCGCCGCCAGTGGTTGCGCGGCGTATGCCGGTATTCCGTTGACCCATCGCGACTACGCGCAGTCTGTGCGCTTTGTTACCGGCCACCTGAAAGACGGCACCAGCAACCTGCCCTGGAGCGACCTGGTTGCTCCGGCGCAAACCCTGGTGTTCTACATGGGCCTGGTGGGCTTGCCGATCATCTGTGAGCAGTTGATCAAGCATGGTCGTTCGGCAGATACCCCGGCTGCGTTGATTCAGCAGGGCACTACGTCCAACCAGCGCGTGTTTACCGGTACCCTGGCCGACTTGCCGACATTGGTGGCGGAGCATGAAGTGCATGCGCCTACGCTGGTGATCGTGGGCGAAGTGGTTTTGCTGCGTGAGAAACTGGCATGGTTTGAAGGGGCTCAGGCTCAGGTCTGACGTCTGCCCTCACCCCAACCCTCTCCCTCTGGGAGAGGGTTGGGGCTTTGCTTCAGCTCCGATTTTCCCCCACCAGACTCTCTACCGACGGCACTCGCGTATCGCTTTCCATCTGCGCATCATGTTCGATCTGATGGCTGAAGCGGTCCAGTGAGCCCTGCGCCGGCTGGGCATCGCTGGCAAACACCGGCGGGCTGAGGATGTAGGCACCCAGCAAACGACTCAACGCCGCCAGGCTATCAATATGGGTGCGCTCATACCCGTGGGTGGCATCACAGCCAAACGCCAGTAACGCACAGCGAATATCATGCCCCGCCGTCACGGCCGAATGAGCATCGCTGAAGTAATAACGGAACATGTCCCGGCGCACCGGCAACTCATTGTCACTGGCCAGCCCCAGCAAATGCCGCGACAGGTGATAGTCATAGGGGCCGCCCGAATCCTGCATCGCCACACTGACCGCATGCTCGCTGGAATGTTGGCCCGGAGCCACCGGAGCAATATCAATCCCGACAAACTCGCTCACATCCCACGGCAAGGCCGCTGCCGCACCATTGCCGATTTCTTCGGTGATGGTAAACAGCGGATGACAGTCGATAAGGGGCTGTTCGCCACTGTCGACAATGGCTTTCAGGGCGGCGAGCAGGGCCGCCACACCCGCCTTGTCATCCAGATGCCGCGCACTGATATGGCCACTTTCGGTAAATTCCGGCAGTGGGTCGAACGCTACGAAGTCACCGATATTGACCCCCAGGGAATCGCAATCCGCGCGGGTGGCGCAGTAGGCATCCAGGCGCAACTCGATATGGTCCCAACTGATCGGCAGTTCATCCACGCCGGTATTGAAGGCGTGGCCAGAAGCCATTAATGGCAGGACGCTGCCACGGATCACGCCGTTGTCGGTAAACAGGCTGACGCGGCTGCCTTCGGCAAACCGGCTCGACCAGCAACCAACAGGTGCCAGCACCAGCCGGCCGTTGTCCTTGATCGCCCGCACGCTGGCGCCAATCGTATCCAGATGCGCGGACACGGCGCGGTCCGGGCTGTTTTTCTGGCCCTTGAGGGTGGCGCGCAAAGTGCCGCGGCGGGTCAGTTCAAAAGGGATCCCCAATTCGTCGAGGCGTTCGGCGACATAGCGCACGATGGTGTCGGTAAAACCGGTGGGGCTGGGAATGGCGAGCATTTCCAGCAATACCCGTTGCAGGTAGTCGAGGTCGGGTTCAGGGAGGCTGCGGTTCATAAAAACTCCTGAGGGCCGGTCAGCTATTGAGCAGGCTGACTGTGGGGAAACAACAGATCGATAAAGCGCTCGGCGGTGGGCTGTGGTTCATGGTTGGCCAGCCCGGCGCGTTCGTTGGCTTCAATAAATACATAGTCGGGTTGGTCGGCGGCGGGCACCATCAGGTCGAGCCCCACCACCGGAATATCCAGGGCCCGGGCTGCGCGAATGGCGGCGTCGGCCAGCACCGGGTGCAGCACGGCGGTGACGTCTTCCAGGCAGCCGCCGGTGTGCAGGTTGGCGGTGCGGCGCACGGCCAGTACTTGCCCGGCGGGCAGGATGCTGTCGTAGTCATAGCCTGCGGCCTGCACGGTGCGCAGGGTTTCGGCGTCCAGCGGGATGCGGCTTTCGCCACCGGTGGCGGCCTGGCGTCGGCGGCTTTGCGCCTCGATCAGGCGCTGAATGCGGTGCTGACCGTCGCCGATCACTTGCGCGGGACGGCGGATGGCGGCAGCCACCACTTCAAAGCCGATCACCACAATGCGCAGGTCGAGGCCTTCGTGAAAGCTCTCGAGCAGCACCCGGCTGTCGAACGCCCGCGCTGCCTCGATGGCCTGTTGCACCTGTTCGATGCTGTCCAGGTCCACCGCTACGCCATTGCCTTGCTCGCCATCCACCGGTTTGACCACCACCCGGCCGTGCTCTTCGACAAACGCCAGGTTGTCATCGGCATTGCCCGCCAGTTGCTGGGTCGGCACGTTCAGGCCGGCCTGGCTGAGCACCTTGTGGGTCAGGCACTTGTCCTGGCACAAGCTCATGCTGATGGCGCTGGTCAGGTCGCTGAGGGACTCGCGGCAACGAATCCGTCGCCCGCCGTGGCTAAGGGTGAACAGGCCGGCGGCCGCGTCGTCAATTTGCACGTCGATGCCACGTTTGTAGGCTTCTTCAACGAGGATGCTGGCATAGGGGTTGAGTCCGACCTCGGGGCCAGGCCCCAGAAACAGCGGCTGGTTGATGCCGTTCTTGCGCTTGATGGCAAAGGTCGACAGGGTGCGAAACCCCAGTTTGGCATAGAGGTTCTTGGCCTGGGCATTGTCATGCAGCACCGACAGGTCGAGATAGCTCAGGCCGCGGCTCATAAAGTGCTCGACCAAATGCCGCACCAGCACTTCACCCACTCCCGGGCGTGAACAGAGCGGGTCGACCGCCAGGCACCAGAGGCTGCTGCCGTTTTCGGGGTCGTTGAATGCGGTGTGATGGTTCAAGCCCATGACACTGCCGATCACCGCGCCGCTGTCCTCGTCTTCGGCCATCCAGTACACCGGGCCGCCGTCGTGGCGCGAGGTCAGCAGGGTCGGGTCGATGGGCAGCATGGAGCGTGACAGGTACAGGGTGTTGATCGCGTTCCAGTCCGCCTCGCTTTGTGCGCGGCGGATACGGAAGCCGCGAAACACTCGGGTGGCCTGGCGGTAATCGGTAAACCACAGGCGCAGCGTATCCGAGGGGTCGAGAAACAGTTGTTGCGGCGACTGCGCCAGCACCTGCTGGGGCGCGGCGACATACAGGGCAATATCGCGCTCGCCGGGCTGCTCGTTGAGCAGCTCTTCGGCCAGGGTGACGGGATCGGGAAAGGTATGCCCGATCAACAGCCGGCCCCAGCCGCAGTGTACGGCCACGGGGCAGGCATTCAGTTCGCTGCCGTCTTCGGCAAAGCGGGCTTGCAGGCGTTCATAGGAAGGCGTCTGGCCACGCAGTAAACGCTGGCTATAAGCCGTAGCGAGAGGTTTCATCGATCAGATTCCTTGTTCGCTCAGCCACAGGTTCAGGGCGGCCAGTTGCCACAGCTTGGAGCCGTTGAGGGGGGTCAGCTGGCTTTGCGGGTTGGTCAGCAACTGGTCAAGCATGGCTGGCTGGAACAGGCCGCGATCCTGGCTCGGGTCCAGCAGCAGGTCGCGCACCCAGTTGAGGGTGTTGCCCTGCAAGTGCTTGAGCCCCGGCACCGGGAAATAGTCTTTTTTGCGGTCGATGACTTCGCTGGGGATCACCAGTCGTGCGGCTTCCTTGAGTACCTGCTTACCGCCGTCGGGCAGTTTGAAGCGCGCTGGAATCCGCGCTGACAGCTCGGCCAGGCGGTAATCGAGAAACGGCGTGCGGGCTTCCAGGCCCCAGGCCATGGTCATGTTGTCCACCCGTTTGACCGGGTCATCCACCAGCATCACGGTACTGTCCAGGCGCAAGGCCTTGTCCACCCCGGCCTGGGCCCCCGGCTGTGCGAAATGCTCACGCACAAAGTCGCCAGCGGCGTCATTGGCTGTCAGCCATTGTGGCTGGACGGTGGCCTTGTACTCGTCGTAACTGCGGTCGAAAAAGGCTTCGCGGTACGCGGCATAAGGATCGCTGGCGCCATCTACTTGTGGATACCAGTGATAGCCGGCAAACAGTTCGTCAGCGCCCTGGCCGCTTTGCACCACCTTGCAATGCTTGGCCACTTCACGCGACAACAGATAAAAGGCGATGCAGTCATGACTGACCATCGGCTCGCTCATGGCGCGGAAGGCCGCTGGCAGTTGCTCGATGATTTCGTGCTCGCCAATGCGCAGTTGGTGATGGCGCGTGCCGTAATGCCGGGCAATCAAATCCGAATACTGGAATTCATCCCCGCGCTCGCCGCCTGCGTCCTCAAAGCCGATGGAGAAAGTCGACAGATCCTGTACGCCCACATCGCGCAACAACCCCACCAACAAACTGGAGTCGACACCGCCAGAGAGCAGCACGCCGACATCCACCGCCGCCCGTTGGCGGATGGCCACGGCTTCGCGGGTGCTGTCGAGGACACGATCGCGCCAATCTTCCAGGGTCAGATTGACTTCATCGGCACGGGGGCCGTAGGGCAGGGTCCACCAGGTTTTTTGCTCGGTGTGGCCATTGGCGTCAATACGCAACCAGGTCGCGGGTGGCAGCTTTTCGATACCGGCAATCAGCGTGCGTGGCGCTGGTACAACGGCATGAAAATTCAGGTAGTGATTAAGCGCCACCGGGTCGAGCATGGGGCTGATATCACCGCCCTTGAGCAGCGCCGGCAGGGTCGAGGCAAAGCGCAAGCGCTCACCGGTACGCGACAGATACAGCGGCTTGACCCCGAGACGATCGCGGGCCAGAAACAGGCGCTGGGCATCGCGTTCCCAGATGGCAAAGGCAAACATGCCATTGAGCTTGGGCAGCAGCGCTTCGCCCCAGGCGTGATAGCCCTTGAGCAGCACTTCGGTATCGCCACCCGAATAAAAGCTGTAGCCCAGGGCTTCAAGCTCGGCGCGCAGCTCGGGGAAGTTATAGATTGCGCCGTTGAAGGCCAGCGACAAACCCAGCTGGCTGTCGATCATCGGTTGGGCTGAACCATCCGACAAATCCATGATTTTCAGGCGGCGATGGCCCAGGGCTATCGGCCCCTGGCTGTGAAAACCCCAGGCATCGGGGCCACGTGGTGCAAGGTGGTGGGTGATGCGTTCGATGGCTGCCAGGTCGGCAGGGTGTTGATCAAAACGTAACTCGCCAGCTAATCCGCACATGGTGTGTAAATCCTTGGTCTTTCGGCATGTGGTGCTACAGGGATGAGTCAGCGTCTTTGCAGGACGCCTGGTAGCGCTTTGGGCCCGGTTTTAAAGGGCGATGCAGTTTTTGACTGCATCGCCAGCCCTTGCGGTGCAAGGCACAAGGCACTCGCTCCGGCATAAATGACCGTGTTTTATCGAGTGACCTGTGCCCGGATCGTTCAATAAAAGTTACAAGTGGTTGTTTTGTCGGGGCTTGGGAGGCCAGCAGGGTTTTGGCTGAAGAGCACTATTTATCTATGTCACATCCCCTGCGACGCCACGTTAGGTTAGGCGCTCTCTGACCTGCAGAAGACCGGATATGCCCCGCCATATGCCCCCGCTGGATGCTCGCGATACCACGCTCAGTGACCTGGAACCCCTGGAGCTGGTCCACAGCCATATGCCCAAATGGTTGTTGGGCGCTGATCCACAGGTCATTGCGGCCATGAATGCATCCATGGCCAGTAGCCGTTTCTATCATGGCCTGGTCGGCAAGAAGTTCGGTGAGCTGCAAAGTGTCGAGGTGTACTGCGGGGCATTGCTGGCAGCCGAGGTCAGGCGTGAGTTCGGGTCGTCACTGAATATTCACCGTGACTATCTGGCGGTGGTGCATGTTCACCTGATCCCCAATATCACGTTGTTCAGTTCCGTTCGCCATTACCTGGTGCATGACGAGCCGAAAACCCTGCTGTGGGCAGCCCTGCAGAATTTTTCGGCCGACGAGGCCCTTGCAAACGGCTTTAATCCGCAAAGCCATATCCGCTACGGTGGCCATCCTCAGCAGATCAGCCCTCTTGAGCCCTGCCACTTTGCCGCGCTATGCCGCAGGCTGGATCTGGGGCTCAAGTATCAACAGTATCTGGAGCACGCTTTGGGCGTTACGGCGTCGGGAACTCCCGGGCCCAGGCATTTGGCGACAGAGTCGAACCTCAGGCTTTTAAAAACCCATGACATGGCGGTCGACGCGCATGTCGCCTACCTCAAGAAACAAATCAGTCAGGCAGCCTATACCACACTGCTTGCCGCCCTGGCTCTGCCCGCCAGTACTGCCCAGGTGCACGGGGTGCAACTGGACGGCAAGCCGATGGTGCCAAGTTCCTTGTCGATACTGGACACGGCAATTGACGGGGTGGTGGTCTTCTCTTCCGACACCTTGTTGTTGCACCCCGGCAACCGCTTGATTGCCTATATCCCCAATGACCCGCGGGCACCCTTGTTCGAGTTCAGTTCATTGCAGGTATTCACCGATGAGTTGAAGCATCGCCTGCTGGATCCGGGGTATGCCAGGTTTTTCTCCCGCTTCACGGCCTTGAATGTACGGCCGCTGTTTATGCAAAAGGTCGCTGGCAGTCCCGAGCATCTGGCCCTTACCGCAACCCCTCTGACCATCAGCGCAGCGCATTACCTGTGCACGGTGCAGCTCAGGAGCATGTTTGCCGATGCCCGGCAACTGGCCGTGCCCACCGGCGTGCTGGACGAGCGCGAACGCGAAGAGCGCTGGCAGATGTACAAAACGGCAGGGTTGTTTCTGGTAAACGTCGCGGCCCTTTTTGTGCCGGTGCTGGGCGATCTGATGCTGGCGGTGGCCATTGGGGAGATGCTCAAAGAAGTCTATGAGGGGGTGGAAGACTGGGCCCAGGGCGATGTTGACCATGCTCGCGAGCACTTGCTCAATGTCGCCACGGATCTGGCCGTCAACGCAGGGGTAGTGGTCGGGCTGGGAGCTGTCAAAGCCGCTGCCAGTCGTTTGAGTGCAGCCACCCGGGCGCACTTTGAAGGCCATCAACCCGTCAGTCGTGATGATGGCACCACCCGGTTATGGAATAAAAACCTGCAGCACTACGAGCATAAAGTAATGGGCGAGCATCGCTATACAGCTGATGCCCAAGGTTTACTCAGCCTTCATGGCAGGCAGTATGTAGACGTGGACGGCAAGCACTATCCTGTCGAATTCGACAGCGAGCGCAGGCAATGGCGCATACCTCATCCGCGCAGGGCCGATGCTTTCAAGCCTGCCTTGCTACATAACAACGAAGGGGCCTGGCAGCATGCCCATGAGCGGCCACTGGAGTGGCAAGACAGTGCGACGCTACTGGGCCGGTTGGGATCGGCAACAGCAGCACTGGACAGGCAGACACTGGAACGGATTCGGGAACTGACTGACACCGCACCGGGCGTCCTGCGCCGCATGCATCTGGAAAGTCTGGCGCCGCCTTCCTTGCTGAAAGTCAGCCTCAAGCGCTTTGAAATCAACCAGCTTATCGACACCTTTGTCGCACAGATGAGTACCGACCAGTATGCCTCCCGGCGCTGGAGCGAGCTGCAATTACAGCTCTTGCCGGCATTGCCGAAATGGCCAGCGGGCAAGGTGTTGACGGTTGCCGACGATACGGGAAACCGCCTTGCGCACTATGCCAGTGTGATGTGGCCGGCTACGTCCCATATCAACCTGACAAGCTCTGTCGTTGAGCAAGGCAAGTTGCTGGATGCTGTTCTTGCTGCCTTGTCCGACTCACAGGTCAGGGCACTGCTGGGCAATGACCTGCCTGCTCCGGGGGCACTGGCCCGCAGACTGGCCCTGGTATTGGGCAGTCATGCGCGGGATAACAAACGTCAGGTCTTCGAGAGGTTGTATGGGCTTTTCAATATCTCGTCTGCGGCAGAAGCTTTGCCCATCGAACGTGACTTTCCGGGGTTGCCCCGTACGGTAGCGCAAGCGTTGGTCGAGTCGGCCAGTAATCCGCAGCTTGAACATTTGCGCAGGGGTAGGGTGCCTCTGGAACTGGCCGAGCTGGCGCGCATGCACCTGCGTGAGGCCAGGATAAACCGGGCGATCGAAGGCTTTTATCTTGAGCATCAGGCCAATGACGACACTGAGCGGCTGGCCTTGCATTATCTGGATCAACTGCCCGGCTGGCCTGCTGACAAGGCGCTGGAGATTCGCGAAGATTCGATTTCAGGCGCCATGACTCATTATTGGGGCGGCGTACAGACGACCCCACCGCACGTGCTGGTCAAAACGCTGCGGGGCTACGAGCGTTACCGGCCTCGCGGTCATGTCCATTTGCTTGCGCCTGGCGGTCCTCTGCCATTATCCACTGCCGTGTTTGAATCCCTGACCGATCTTGAGCGCGATGCCATGGGCTTTGCTGCAAACACGGATGCCCCGGCGTTCAATGCGGCCCTGGCAAAGCGGGCGGCCAATGCCCGTCAGGAGTCCGCCCAGGTGTTGCGCATACAGCCGATCAAACCGGGGTTCAAACCGCCGATTACCCTGGCAGATGGTCAGGTGGGCTACCCCCTGTGCGGAGTGACATCCGGTGAGCACTCCTGGGAATTGCAGCGCCGTGTGCGCAGGATTTACTCCGACTTTGAAGATGAGCAAGTCATTGAATACCTCGACACCCTGGTCGAGCGGGGGCTTGAACCGCTCAATATCCTGCGTGAGCGCAAGCGCGAGAGAAGGGCCTTGCTAACGAGCCTGCAAGCCTGGATCGATGCCACTCCGGGTGAAGTTGTTCCGACCGATACCCTATATGACTACCCCGAGAACCGATATCAGGCTGCAGGGCTGATTGAGCGTTGCTGGCGTAAAAACCCCGCTCATATTCCCTGGGCTCACAACGAAGAGTTGCACAGCCTGAGCCTGGACGGCTTTCGATTGGGCAACTTTCCGGATCTGCCAGCCATTGCCGACTTCAGCCATGTGCGGGAATTGAAACTCAGCAACATGAATTGCCGGGACACGGCCAATGCATTCCTTGAACATTTCAGCGGGCTGGTTGCCCTTGAAATGGATAACAATCGCATGGTCAACCTGCCCAGGCAGTTGGAGCGCATGCCCAATCTGCAGCGTTTGTCCCTGGCCCGTAACCTGTTGTATCTGAACCCGGGCAACCTGTCGGTATTGAACTCGCTGGGCAAGCTGCAAGTGCTCAACCTCAATGACAACCTGCTGGGTCCGAACCTTAGCCTCAGTAATCTGGGTTTTTTGCGTCGGGTCTATTTGCGTCGTACCTGGATCGACCAATGGCCGCAAGACCTGATATCCCGCCCGTTTCTTGAGTCGGCCGATCTGCGGGAAAACCGTATTATCGACATACCTGAACATGTCTATCAGGCCTCGCCCACTGTGACGCGCAATATTTCCCTGGCCGGCAACCCGTTGTCCGCCACCAGCCGCCTGCGTCTGGCCCGCTATGCCATGCAGGGTGGCAGCAGCATGGGCATCAACAGCGAACAGTTGATGAGCGAGGCGGCGGCGTTCGAGTTCTGGACGGCGGGTATTACTGCTCAGGAATTGCGAAGAAGAGAGCTGTTATGGAACAGCTTGCGAGCCGATGCGGCTTCAGACGATTTTTTTACGGTGCTCAGCCGTTTGACATCGACTGCGGACGCCCATGAAGTGCGTCAGGATTTCAGCCGACGTGTCTGGGAAATGATTGAAGCGGCCAACGAGAGCTCCTCCTTGCGCCGTGATGTGCTGGATATTGCGGCTTCGCCGCGTAGCTGTACAGACAGTGTGGCTTTTACGTTCAGCGAGATGGAAGTGCAAATGGAACTGTCCGGGCTTTCAGGCGCGGGCTCGCCTCAGAAGCAGCAACTGCTGACTTTGAGCAAAGGGCTTTTCAGGCTCGACAGGCTCGCCAGAATCGCCCACGAGCACTTTTTGTTACGCCTTGAGGGGGCAGGCCCGGCACCGGACGAGCTTGAGATGCACCTGGCTTACCGTGTGGGCCTGGCGCGAGCCCTTGAGCTGCCGGGGCAACCTGAAAGCATGGTGTTTAAATCACTGGCCGGGGTGACTCAGGCAGATCTGGACATTGCGCGGCTGGAAGTCGAAAAGGCCGAGAAAACGGCCTCGCTGAACATCTTTATCAGCACCCGCCAGTTTTGGCGGGAGTACTTGATACGTACCCACAGGACGCAATATGGCGCGCTGACCGAGCCGTACTTCGAGGCGTTAAGCAACTTGCTTAAAAGATCTCCAGAAATGAACAGTGAGCGCTATCTGCGCGAGGTCAGCGAAGTTCGCCATCAGATGGACGCGGCTGTCGATGTCTGGAGCCTGCAAAAGACCGAGGCGCTGCTGGCGCCCAAGTCCCTTGAGGGGTCGCCCTCTACAGCCCTTTGATCAGGGCCCGCAGCCCGAACCGGTTCGGCAGGCAGGCTTCGGCCACTGCTCTGGATACGGGCAGGGGTTCATCGTTGATCCAGGCGGCGAGTATTTCGCCAGACAGGGGTGCGGTGATGAGCCCGCGAGAGCCGTGGCCGCTGTTGACGTACAAGCCATCAAGCCACGGGCAGGGGACGTCAGGCACCTGTCGGGCATCTTTGCGCAACACGCCATAGGCGCTGGCGAACTGCTCCGGATCCGCGAACGGGCCTACAATTGGCAAGTAGTCCGGGCTGGTGCAGCGGAACGCTGCCCATCCACTCAGGGTGTCAGGGTTGAGTTGTTCGTCACCGAGCCGATGGGCCAGGTCCGGTGAGATTTCCTCGAGCAGCTCGAGGTTACCTTGATGCCCCTGCGGGGTGGTGGTCAGGTCTTCGTTATCAAAGTCGAAGCTGGCGCCCAGCGTGTGCTCACCGAGGCGGCCAGGAGCCACATAGCCCTCGGCACACACTACGATTTTCAATACGGCGCTGGCAGGGGTTTCTACCAGTTGAGTGATTTGCCCGCGAATCCGTTTGAGTGGCAGGCCGCTGCTGGCCGGGAAGCGCTTGACCTCGGCAGCGCCAGCCAGAATGACAACCGGAGCGCTGGCCAGTACCTGGTCGTTATGGCACGCCTGCCATTGCTCATTGACCTTGTGCAGTTGCAAAACGTCATGGTGGGTCAGCACCCGAACCTTGGGGTGCAAGGCCTGGTAGTGGCAAAGCGCTGGAGGGTGAACCCAGCCGCCTTCGGGGTAGAACAGGCCGCCGTGGGCCAGTTCGATCCCGGCCAGGGCTTGTGCCTGGGGTTGGTCAAGCAGATGCACCAGCGCCGGGGGGAAGGCTGCGGCCAGTTGGGCCTGTCGTGCGGCTTCCTTGGCGTTGAAAGCCAATTGCAGGACCCCGCAATCATCCCAGTCGCGCCCGCGCTGCAGGTGTTCCAGCAGACGACGGGTGTAGCCAAAGCCGCTGACGATCATCTGCGACAAAGTCGTACCGTGTGCCGAGAGCTTGAGGTACAGAACGCCTTGCGGGTTGCCCGACGCTTCCTTGGCCAGTCTTTCGTGGCGCTCCAGCAATATCACCGTCCAGCCGCGGCGGGCCAGGCTATTGGCGCTGGCGCAACCCGACAGGCCGCCACCGATGACCAGTGCTGTACGCGGGCCTTTGACCCGGGGCGGGCGGGCAAACCAGGGTTTGACTGTGGGTGCTGTTGAAGCGGTGTCCGGCAAGCCGACAAAGGTGCCGCGCAGGATTTCCCACTTATGGCCTATACCTGGCGTGCGGCGCATCTTGAATCCGGCGTCATTCAGCGCGCGGCGTACCCAGCCGGTGCTGGTGAATGTGCTGATTGTCGAATCGGGTGCCGCCAGACGTGCCAATTGCGCGAACAGTTCCGGGGTCCACATGTCGGGGTTTTTCGCCGGGGCAAAACCGTCGAGAAACCATGCATCAACTTTGGCGTCGAGTTGCGGCAAATGTTCAAGTGCATCGCCGATCAACAACGTGAGCGTGACCCGGCCTTCGGCCAGGGTCAGGGTCTGAAAGCCCGGATGGATTGCAAAATACACGGCCAGCAATTGTTCGCTGAGGGGCGTCAGCTCCGGCCACAGGGCCAGCGCGCGTTGCAGGTCGTTGCGGGTCAGCGGGTATTTTTCGACGCTGATGAACTGCAGGCGCGCATCGGGGTGGGCATGTTGCTCGAACAGCTGCCATGCGCACAAAAAATTCAGCCCGGTGCCGAAACCGGTTTCGCCAATAACCAGATGGCCGTCAGCGGGCAGGGCGGCGAAACGCTCTGCAAGGGCGTTCTGTTCGATAAAGACATAGCGGGTTTCTTCAAGCCCCGACTTGTCCGAAAAATACACGTCATCAAACACCCGTGAATGGGGGCGACCTTGGTCATCCCAGTCGATCTGGGCATTGGCAGTTTCAGTAGTCATGTGTGGCTCGGCAACGGCAAGGCAGCCATTCTAGCCGATCAGTCAGGCCGGGACTGATCCATGACAGGTTTGCTCGGTTTCTTCCTGCATATTGCAGAGCAATCCGCTAGGCTTGGTTCATCTTGCCAGGGAGCATTCCATGTTCGAATCAGCTGAAATCGGCCATTTCATCGATAAAGAAACCTACGACAGGGAAGCCCCCGCTTTACGTGAAGCGTTGCTTGAAGCCCAGTTTGAGCTCCATCAGCAAAAGCGTGCTTCGGTCATTGTGCTGATCAATGGCATTGAAGGCGCCGGCAAGGGTGAAACAGTCAAACTGCTTAGTGAATGGATGGATCCGCGTCTGATCGAAGTGCGGACTTTTGATAACCAGACCGATGAAGAGCTGGCTCATCCGCCGGCCTGGCGTTACTGGCGTCAATTGCCCGCCAAGGGGCGGATGGGCGTGTTTTTTGGCAATTGGTACAGCCAGATGCTCCAGGGCCGGGTTCACGGCCTGTTCAAGAATGCCGTGCTTGATCAGGCGATCACGGGCGCCGAACGTCTGGAAAAGATGCTGTGCAATGAGGGCGCAGTGATCTTCAAGTTCTGGTTTCACCTGTCCAAAAAACAAATGAAGGAACGCCTGCAAACCCTCAAGGATGACCCATTGCACAGCTGGCGCATCAGCCCGCTGGACTGGCAGCAGTCCAAAACCTATGACAAGTTCGTACGCTATGGCGAGCGGGCGATCCGCCGCACCAGTCGTGATTACGCACCGTGGAATATCGTCGAAGGTATTGACCCCTATTACCGCAGTTTGACTGTGGGCAAAATCCTTCTTGAAGGGTTGCAGGCGGCGTTGCATACCCCCAAGGTTGCAGCCCGCCCGGCGGGTGTGCCGCCGTTACCGGACAAGCAAGGCGAATTGACCCTGCTCGATTGCCTGGACCTGACCCGGCATCTTGAAAAAGAGGATTACCAGGAGCAATTGATCACTGAGCAGGCGCGTCTATCGGGCTTGATGCGTGACAAACGGATGCGCCGGCATTCATTGATCGCCGTATTTGAAGGCAATGATGCCGCAGGCAAAGGCGGCTCTATCCGGCGGGTGGCAGCAGCGCTGGACCCGCGTCAGTACATCATTGTGCCTATTGCTGCGCCTTCCGAAGATGAGCGAGCACAACCTTATCTTTGGCGTTTTTGGCGACATATACCGGCGCGGGGCAAATTCACCATTTTTGACCGCTCCTGGTATGGCCGGGTGCTGGTTGAACGGGTCGAAGGTTTTTGCACGAAAGCGGACTGGATGCGCGCTTATGGCGAGATCAACGATTTCGAAGAACAACTTACGGCAGCAGGCGCGATTGTCGTCAAATTCTGGCTGGCAATCGACAAGGACACCCAGCTTGAGCGTTTTCAGGAGCGTGAAGAAATCCCGTTCAAACGCTTCAAGATTACCGAGGAAGACTGGCGTAATCGCGAAAAGTGGGATGTGTACCGCAGTGCGGTATGTGACATGGTGGATCGCACCAGCACCGAAATCTCGCCCTGGACCCTGGTTGAAGCCAATGACAAGCGCTGGGCACGGGTAAAGGTGCTACGCACGATCAACGAGGCTCTGGAAGCAGCCTTCGAGAAACGCGACAGGCAGGAAAAAAAGCGCAAGAAGAAGTAACACGGCACTTACCCTGTGGTGCTTCGCTTGTGCGCGGCAACACGGGGTTAGCCTGCGACTATATATCTACCACTGATGCACTCCGGGTTTCTGTTCAGATCAGGTGACTGTCGATCACTTGGGATGAACGCTTTCATGTCCGAAAACAACCACACCCTTAACGCTGACCAGTACCTTTCATTTGGCAGCCTGTCTATCAATTTGCCCGGTACTCTGCGAGAGCGAAAAGTC
Source organism: Pseudomonas sp. FSL R10-2964 (assembly GCF_009600035.1). NCBI lineage: Bacteria > Pseudomonadati > Pseudomonadota > Gammaproteobacteria > Pseudomonadales > Pseudomonadaceae > Pseudomonas > Pseudomonas sp. FSL R10-2964. Next base: position 58,834 of record NZ_WIWH01000023.1, read on the forward strand.
TCACGCTACGAAGCAAGCCTGCAGTCATTTATAGGCACTGCTGATCAGGCGATGACTCGCTTGGCCGCTTACCGGGATACTCATGAGCAGGCTCTGACCCAGTGTGCCGACACTCAACAGGCAACGGGGCCGAGTCTCAGGGCACCGACTTCTGGACCCGGCTGGATGCCGGCGGGCTTAGTCTGTTGCAGCGTTTGTCTACGGGCAGGTCGCGCAGCTTGCTGGCCGAAGCACAGTTGCAAGTGTATGAAGGCCGGTTGAGCGAATCTGCGTATCAACAGATAAAAGAAGTTGTCAGCGAACCCTGGTCTTCACTGCGCGGGCAAAGTGTCAGCTGCGTTTGCGACCTGTCCCTGGGCACCTCGCAACGCTCTTATTTGCTGCAGGGGGCGATGGTGATAACTCGTCAGCCTGCGCTTGATGACCATCAACATCCGGAGCCCGTATTTCTGTTCGTTCCGGGCAATGCGGGCGGTTTGCAAGCATTCACTTCCGTGGCTCAGCTCAAGACCCAACTGGCCCGCAGCGTTCGGGCCGATCCGGACGGGTTCTGGCTCGGCCATGTTTCGCTGAAAAACCGCGCTGCTGCTCGGGCAGCGATAATGCTCGAGGGTACTGAAAGCCCCGTTATCCTGCGTGTGCTAGATGGTCATGCCTTCAGTCTGGGGGTTGAGGATCAAATCGCCGGTTATAAAGAAATTGCTTCGCTTATAGCCAGGGGCCAGTTGTTGTACAGCGAATCGACGGTTGCGCAGTCTCTTGAGCGCTTGCGTCTGGAAACCGCACAAAACCTGCTGGCACCGGGCAATGAGGCCCGTGAACAGGGCATTGACCTTGTGGCGGAACAATTGCGTACGGCACAGGCTACGCAGGACTTGCCGGACTGGTTGCTGCGGGCATCGGTCGAAGAGCGGGCCGAATATGCCAAGGGACTTGTGGTTTACGCACGTAATGCCCTTTGGCTGGAGGACGATCTTAACCGTCATCTGCCGTCATTCGAGGTGTTTACCCGCGATAAGCTGGCTGAGCGGCTCAAGGCCGATTTAAAACGAGATATCGATCCGGATGCGGTCAGGGTCGATATGCCCGATCGGGTCATCGTTGAGGTGTTGCAAACGAGCGAGAGGGCCGAGCGTCCGCATCTGGCGGGCGATACGTCGGAAAGCATAGCGATCACCGGCTTTTCAACCTGGGATGACGTCAGTCTTGCGCGTCACACCTTCAGCTTGTCCGAGCTTGCTCGCAAGAATATTGATGTGAATGACGAACAGCAGATGCTGCGTCTCAAACACAGCTACTTCACTCTGGATGGCGTGGATACCAAGGCGCTGGGTATTGACCTTAAGTATCTGCTCAAAACCATTCCGGATCTGGATGTTGCCATGCTTTACAGCATGAGGATCACCCGTGCTTTTCTGGGTCGCACAGTAGGGGGTAGCCAGCCCGGAGCTCCCGATATTGCCAGGCGACTGGGAGTGTTCAGGCAAGCCATCAACCTAGAGGCCTGGGTCGCACGTCAGCGCAGCCACCTGTCAGAGCGGGGGTACAGGCTGGCGCAGGCAGCGACCGCACCCGGCAATGGTAATCACAAACCTGACGCCGAATTCGACATCGAATACCGTTATACCTGGTTACGCTCACCAGACCGGGGGGACAGTTCCTATACCGAACAAGCCTTGATCGGGGTGTCTGTGGTGCATGACAAAACCTCGGGGCTGGCGCTGATGTATCTGGCGGGAGCTCCGGGTAATCAGAAGTTCTTCGAAGGTTCCGGGTTCCAGCATCTGATTGAACGTCTCTCCAATCATGTGCTGCTCAACAGGGAGCTGCTCACCTACTTCGCAAACAGTACAGAGACCGGTTCGAGCGTTGCGCGGAATATTCAGAACATCAATGCCATTTTGCGTGTCGGAACTTACGGTTTTCTCGTGATTGACCCGGTCAAGGCGTCCCATGTATCCCTGACAGACATGCAGTACCTTGCACGCATGGGGCGGCTCAAGGAGCAGGTCTATGGCTCCTCCAGATCGGCGCTGGATATCGAGCGCCGTCAGATGGAGCGTATTGCGCAGCGGGATCTGAGCTACATAAAGATTGGCCTGTCGGTTATTCCGGGTATTGGCACAACCATTGGTGTCTATGACGGCTGGAATGACGCATCTGCGGCCATCAATGCGTTTGCCCGAGGCGATTACAAGGCGGGAGCGTGGCTGGCTTTCTCTGCCGCGCTTAATTTGGGCGAGGCGGTTCTTACGCTCGCACCTCTGGTGGCGCGCCCCAGAGCAGTAAGCGCAGTGCTGGGCAGCCTGGATGAAACGGTGACCAAGGCCGTAGCAACCCTATATGACGCAGGGTGGAGAGCCAGTAAATCGTTGCAGAAAAAACGCCTGAAGGACCTATTGCCGTCTGTCACTTCCCGCAAGCCCTGGCGTACCAAGGCATTCGAGGGCTATGAGGTCAAAGTCCCGCTCTATGACGCCGTGAGGCTCAGGGGGAAAAACGAAAATGTCTATCTCTTGAATAACAAGATGTACATTCAGATCGATGAAAAAGTGTACGAAGTGTACCGTCGCTCAGGTGAGAAAACCCTTCGCCTCAAGGCGCGCCCGCCCAAGAACTATGAACCGCCGATCAGGATGGATGCACGGGGGCGCTGGGAGTATCACGCCGATGTCGGGGGCAAGGGAGGGGCGCCGTTTCCGGAGCTGGAAGAGCTGATTGTTGATTCAACCCCCGTTACATCCACGCGCAAGGTTCCTGATGGATACGCTGTGACGGCCGCGGTTACCCCGGCGCCAATTCCTGCCGTACATCCTCAAGGCGTCGAGTCGATGGACAGGGTGGTTATCGGCCATCGGGATTTGTTTGTTTCCAGCGAACTTGATAGTGCAGGCAATTTTGGAATCTATCGTATTGATCCTGCTGATCCGACCCGACTGCAGGCTCAGGGTGTATTAACGCCCGAAGGGGTATATCGCCTCACCGATCAACCTCTAGTCTCCGGTAGCGATCTATTTGAAGAAGTCGCCGAAGATTTTGTCTTTATGGACAACAAGTTCTATCGGGTGCAACTGGATACTGAGCAGTTTTCCTGGAAAGTGGTGCGCACGGGTGATGAGGGTAGCAGCACGCTGTTTATCGAAAGTGATGGGGTATTTGATCCGGTCACACAACGGTTGGTCATCAGCAACTGGCACCTGATGCCAAGGCTCGGAGAACATCCCAGTCTGGAGGCCCTGGTGCGCCAGGCGCTTGACTTGCCTGCAACCGGTTTTGACCACGAAGTCTATGCATTTTTGCGCAACTACACGCGCCAGATCATCCAGTCTGTCGACACACAGGTGATACGGGCACCTGATGTGCTGGAGCTGGAGCGTCTGTGTGAGCAGAGCCTGCGCCGCAAGCAATTCCCGGTGGGCAGGCTGGACGAAGCCTTGACGGCCATGGCCAACAAGCAGCCCCTGCCGATCTGGGCACCGGTCTATGACGAACTGCAGGGTATGCGCTTGGTGTTCCCGACGACATCCGGAAGGTATTACAACATTGATGCCGTGCGTCAATTGCGCAGTCATATGTCGATCCGCGATCTGGATGTGGAGGTTGCCGCCCTTATTGACAACTATGCAGCAATGCGTGCCGGATTGATCTCTACGTTTAATATGAGAACGACTCTGGCCAAAAGCGTCATGCAGTTGGTCTTGAAAAAGCGTGGCTACACATTGCTTGATGGCGGTCGCTACAAAGTGGGGGCTGCCGGTTTCGGTATGGTGCTACGTGGTCCCAATGGTGATCTGTATCTGATGGAAGTCAGGCATATACGGCCTACCGGCAACACCTGGGGGCATGTTTTTTTGATCGTGGATCCGCGAGCAAACTAGTCATGATGTCTGATGAATGGGTCGATGTCGTCGTGCGAAAATCCTTGGAGGAAGTGCCATTCAATCCTGCAGCTGTGGCAGTACAGCAAGCCAGGGCAGATGGCCGCTTGTTCAAACTGGTTGGCACCATCACCCCCGACAAGGAAGTGATGGTGTTCAAGGTTGCAACCCCGGGCCCAGGATTGTAAAAAACCGCCTAGCCGTGCTTGCCCGCGCCCAGCATGTTTTCAGGACGAACCCACTGGTCAAACTCGGCGTCCGTGAGGTAGCCCAGTTCCAGTGCTGCTTCGCGCAGGGTCAAACCTTCGGCGTAGGCCTTTTTGGCAATCTCGGCTGATTTGTCATAGCCGATATGGGGGTTGAGTGCGGTCACCAGCATCAGGCCGCGCTCCAGGTGTTCGGCCATTTTGGCGGCATCGACCTCAAGCCCGGTGACGCAGTGTTTGAAAAAGTTGCTGCAACCGTCTCCCAGCAACTGGATGGATTGCAGCAGGTTGTGAATGATCACCGGTTTATAGACGTTCAGTTGCAAATGCCCCTGGCTTGCAGCAAAACCGATGGCGACATCGTTGCCCATCACCTGGCATGCCAGCATCGACAAGGCTTCGCACTGGGTCGGATTAACCTTGCCCGGCATGATCGAACTGCCCGGCTCATTGGCGGGCAGTTTGATTTCGGCCAGCCCGGCGCGGGGGCCGGAACCCAGCAGGCGGAAGTCATTGGCCAGTTTCATGAGGGTAACGGCCAGTGTTTTGAGGGCGCCTGACAGGGTGGTCAAGGGCTCGTGGCCGGCCAGCGCGGCAAATTTGTTCGGCGCGGTCACAAATGGCAGGCCAGATAACGCAGCCAGTTCAGCGGCAATCGCTTCGGCAAAACCGTGGGGTGCATTCAGCCCGGTGCCCACTGCGGTCCCCCCCTGTGCCAGCTCGCACACTGCGGGCAAGGCCGAACGTATGGCTTGCTCGGCGTAGTCCAGCTGCGCGATATAGGCTGAGAGCTCCTGGCCGAAGGTGATCGGCGTGGCGTCCATCATATGGGTGCGGCCGGTCTTGACCAGTTTCATATGCCGTGCCGACAACTCGGCCAGGCCTCCTGCCAGTTCATTGATCGCAGGCAGCAAATGATTGTGCACAGCCTTGGCGGCGGCGATATGCATGGCGGTGGGGAAGCAGTCGTTGGAGCTTTGCGAGCGGTTGACATGGTCATTGGGGTGGACTGGCGACTTGCCGCCACGGCCTTTGCCCGCCAGTTCATTGGCGCGTCCTGCAATGACTTCGTTGGCGTTCATGTTGCTCTGTGTACCGCTGCCTGTCTGCCACACCACCAGCGGGAACTGGTCGTCGTGTTCACCGTTGAGCACTTCATCGGCGGCCTGTTCGATCAGGCGGGCGATATCGGCAGGCAAATCACCGTTGCGGTCATTGACCCGCGAGGCAGCCTTTTTGATCAAGACCAGGGCATGCAGAACCGCCAGCGGCATTTTTTCGTTGCCGATGGCAAAGTTGATCAGTGACCGCTGTGTCTGCGCCCCCCAATAAGCCTCATCGGCCACGCTTACTTCACCCAGGCTGTCGGTTTCGATACGGCTCATCGGCTCTTTCTCCTTGAAGTCTGACCTGACAGCTTAGGCGTTGATTCACACTAAGGGTTCAATCTTGCGTTTTCGGTGCTTTTGGTCGGCTGATGAGAACGTCTATCAGTGTCGGGGTTGAGTGACACACTTTATTAGGCGCAGAATGGCCGCCCTTGGGGTTAAACCTCGCTTGCTAGAAAAGGAAACTCGATGACCCGTCTTCGCGCCATCTGTACAGCGGTAGCTCTGGTTTGCGCCAGCGGCCAGGTTTTCGCCGATGCAGCTAGCCACGCTGCCAGTGCTGAAACGTTCCTGAAACTGGCACATGCCGATAAGCTGGGTACCCCGGTGTATATGCAAGTGCAGCAAATGTTCGCTCAGCGTTTCGAGCAAACCAAAGCACCAGCCTCCAAGAAAGCCCTGCTGGAAACTTACCAGGCCAAAGCCAACACCGCTCTGGATCAAGCCATTGGCTGGAACAAGCTGAAGCCGGACATGGTCAAGCTCTACACCACCAATTTCACCGAGTCTGAGCTCAAGGACCTGGTAGCGTTCTACCAGTCGCCTCTGGGCAAGAAAGTGCTGGAAAAAATGCCGCAACTGACCCAGCAATCGGCACAAATGACCCAGGCCAAACTGGAAAGTGCAGTGCCGGTTGTCAACAAGCTGCTAGAAGACATGACAGCCGAGCTGGAGCCAAAAGCGGCCCCGGCCAAAAAGAAGTAAGCGGAGCCTGAATGAGCATGCAACAGCGTATTGAAGCGGCGCTAGGCGCTCTGCAACCCGAGCACCTGAGCGTGCTGGATGAAAGCCATATGCACAGTCGTGGGTTGCAGACCCACTTCAAGGCAGTGGTGGTCAGCGAGCAGTTCGCCGGGCTCAACAGCGTCAAGCGTCATCAAAAGGTCTATGCCACCCTGGGTGACCTGATGGGTGAGTTCCATGCGCTGGCTTTGCACACGTACACGCCTGAGGAATGGGCGAAAATCGGCACGGCCCCGGCATCGCCGACCTGTGCTGGCGGTGGGCACTGAGTTGGCGTAATCCGCCTGCTTTTTGTTAGAATCCGCAACGCGCCGCTTCGTCGGCGCGTTTTTTTTTGCGCCCGGTTCACCCTTTACGAGGGTAGCCACCTGGAGATTGATGCGATGACTTCGCCTGTTGTTGTAGCTGCACTGTATAAATTCGTCACCCTTGAGGACTACGTCGAGCTGCGTGAGCCACTGCTCAAGGCCATGGTCGACAACGGTATCAAGGGCACCTTGCTGATCGCCGAAGAAGGCATCAACGGTACGGTATCCGGCAGCCGTGAAGGTATTGACGGGCTGATGGCCTGGCTCAAGACTGATCCGCGCATGGTCGATATCGATCACAAGGAATCCTACTGCGATGACCAGCCGTTCTATCGGACCAAGGTCAAGCTCAAGAAAGAAATCGTCACCCTCGGTGTTGAAGGCGTGGACCCGAACAAGAAGGTCGGGACCTATGTCGACCCCGAGAACTGGAATGCGCTGATCAGCGATCCAGAGGTGTTGTTGATCGACACCCGCAACGATTACGAGGTTTCGATCGGTACGTTTGAAGGCGCTATCGACCCGAAAACGACCAGCTTTCGCGAATTTCCCGACTATATCAAAGCCAATTTCGACCCTGCCAGGCACAAGAAAGTCGCGATGTTCTGCACCGGCGGCATTCGCTGTGAAAAGGCTTCGAGCTATATGCTCAGCCAGGGTTTTGACGAGGTTTATCACCTCAAGGGCGGTATCCTGAAGTACCTCGAAGAGGTACCCCAGGAAGAAACCAAATGGCAGGGCGACTGCTTTGTATTTGATAACCGCGTTACCGTGCGCCATGACCTCAGCGCCGGCGAATACGATCAGTGCCATGCCTGCCGCACCCCGATCAGCCTCGCTGATCGCGAGTCCGAGCACTATCAACCCGGTATCAGTTGCCCGTATTGCTGGGACAGCTTGAGCGAGAAAACCCGTCGCAGCGCCATTGATCGCCAAAAGCAGATCGAGCTGGCCAAGGAGCGTAATCAGCCGCACCCGATCGGTCACAACTACCGTAAAGCTGCCGAGGCCTGATATGACAGCGCGCCTGCTCTATGTGATGGATCCAATGTGCTCCTGGTGCTGGGGTTTTTCGCCCATCGCCCAGGCGCTGGTTGAGCAGGCGCAGGCCGCAGGCGTTGAGTTGCATCTGGTAGTGGGAGGTTTGCGCACCGGCAGTGGCTCGGCGCTTGAGCCTGCTACGCGGCGCTATATTCTTGAGCACTGGCAGGCGGTCACAGAGGCCACCGGGCAACCTTTCAACTTCGAGGGGGCTTTGCCCGACGGCTTTATCTACGACACCGAACCTGCCTGCCGGGCTATTGTCGCGGTACGCAGCCTTGCCCCCGATTGCGCCTGGAAGCTGGTCAAACTGATACAGCAGGCGTTTTACGTACAAGGCCGTGATGTGACCCAGGCCAGTGTGCTGGTCGAACTGGCTGAAATCGCGGGAGTGCCGCGTATCGAATTTGCTGCCGCTTTTGACTCTGCCGAGCAGCATGCAGCGACAGCCGCGGATTTTACCTGGGTGCAGGATCTGGGGATTGCCGGTTTTCCGACCTTGCTTGCCGAGCGCAACGGCCAGCTGGCGTTGTTGACCAACGGCTATCAGCCGCTTGCGCCCTTGTCTGACTTGCTTGCTCGCTGGCTTGAACGCGCTGCACGTGTTTGATCCTTCTGCTGTACCGCCTGCGGCTGCGGTGACGGATCGCCTGACCTGGGCCGAAATCCGCCGCCTGGCTCTGCGCCATAAAAAAGCCCTGTGGCTTGCCAACGGCGTTGCCGTGCTGGCGACCCTGTGCAGTGTGCCGATCCCCTTGCTTCTGCCTTTGCTGGTGGACGAGGTGCTGTTGGGTAACGGGGACGCTGCGCTGAAGATCATGAACCACTGGCTGCCGACTGCGTGGCAAAGCGCGGCAGGCTATATCGGCCTGATGCTGGCGATTACCCTGTTGCTGCGCTGCGGTGCTTTGCTGTTTAACGTGCTGCAGGCGCGGCTGTTTTCGCGGCTGGCCAAGGACATTGTGTTTCGCATTCGCCTGCGCCTGATCGAACGCTTGAAGCGAATATCACTGGCCGAGTACGAAAGCCTGGGCAGCGGCACGGTGACGACTCATCTGGTCACCGACCTCGATACGCTCGACAAGTTTGTCGGAGAAACCCTGAGCCGATTTTTGGTGGCGATGCTCACTCTGGTGGGCACTTCGGCGATTTTGTTGTGGATGCACTGGCAGCTGGCGCTGCTGATTTTGCTGTTCAACCCGCTGGTGATTTACGCCACGGTGCAGTTGGGCAAGCGGGTCAAGCACCTGAAAAAGCTTGAAAACGACAGCACGGCGCGCTTTACCCAGGCCCTTACCGAGACGCTGGATTCCATCCAGGAAGTGCGTGCAGGTAACCGTCAGGGCTTTTTCCTGGGCCGTCTGGGGTTACGGGCGCGAGAAGTGCGGGACTTTGCCGTGGCTTCACAGTGGAAGAGCGATGCCTCCAATCGCGCCAGCGGTTTGTTGTTCCAGTTCGGGATCGATATTTTTCGAGCCGCCGCGATGTTGACGGTATTGTTTTCGGATCTGTCGATCGGTCAGATGCTCGCAGTGTTCAGTTATCTGTGGTTCATGATCGGGCCGGTTGAGCAGTTGCTCAATTTGCAATATGCCTTCTATGCCGCTGATGGCGCCGTTACGCGGATCAATCAGTTATTGGCGCGCAACGACGAGCCACAATACCCCGGCGGCGCCAATCCATTTGTGGGGCGACAGACGGTCGGCATCGAAGTGCGTGACCTTAGCTTCAGCTATGGCGACGAAAAGGTACTCGATCACCTTAACCTGACCATTGCTCCTGGTGAGAAGGTGGCCATTGTCGGCACTAGCGGTGGTGGTAAAAGCACCCTGGTGCAACTGTTGCTGGGCTTATACACGCCGCAGTCGGGGAGTATCCGCTTTGCTGATGCCAGCCAGCCCGAAATCGGCCTGCAGACCATTCGCGAGCATGTGGCGGTGGTGCTGCAACACCCGGCATTGTTCAACGATACCGTGCGTGCCAATCTGACCATGGGCCGTGAACGAACCGATGAAGCGTGCTGGCACGCCCTGCAAATCGCTCAGCTCGATGGCACCATTGATGCGCTGCCCCAGGGCCTGGACAGCATCGTGGGGCGTTCGGGGGTGCGTTTGTCCGGCGGTCAGCGTCAGCGCCTGGCGATTGCGCGCATGGTATTGGCCGAACCCAAGGTGGTGATCCTCGACGAGGCCACCAGTGCCCTGGATGCTGCCACCGAATACAACCTGCATCACGCTTTGGGAAAATTTTTGAGCGGGCGCACAACTTTAATCATCGCTCACCGTTTATCTGCGGTAAAACAGGCTGACCGGGTGCTGGTGTTTGATGGTGGGTGCATTGCCGAAGAGGGCGATCACCAGCAGTTGATTGCAGAGGGTGGGCTCTATGCCAAGCTCTACGGGCATCTGCAGCAGACGTGATGTCGCAGGGTTGTGGGGGCGAGCCTGCACGCGAAAGCCCATGAACATCGCAGTTATCCGGCCAATACACGGTATTGCTCACGATCTTCTCGAGCAGGTTCTTTTGCACAGGCGCATTGCTTGCTTCAATGAACATAATGATGCGGCTGCACGCTTATTGAAGATTTAGATCGGCTCAGACTACTCAATTTTTGAAAAATTGGCCTAGGCTGACTTGTAGTGAGATTTTCTCTCTGGTTTTCATTTGACTCCATGAAGCAAAGGGAACTCATGAAATCTAAACGCCCCCTTGGTACACCACGCTTATTGGGCATTGTTTGGCCTTTTATTGCTGTCGTGCTGTTCCAGGCGTTATTGGGGTGCGTGAGTCTGTATATGCTTTCTGCCGTGAGGAGTTATGTCGGTGGCGAAAGTTTATGGTCCAAGGGGCAGAAGGACGCCATCTACTTTCTCTATCTGTATTCCGATACCCATGACCCGGTTTATTACGAAAAATACACACAGGCCATAAGTGTTCCCCAGGGCGACCATAAGTTACGCCTGGCGATGGATGAGTCCCCACCCAATGAAGTCGCTGCCCGCGAAGGCATTCTGCAGGGCGGCAACAGCGCGCAAGATGCCTCGAGCATTATCTGGTTTTACCGCTACTTCCGCCATGTAAGCTATATGGAAACCGCCATCGAGAAGTGGGCCATAGGTGATGCTTACCTGCTCAAGCTCGACAATCTGGCCCAGGAGATGCACAAGGCCATCCTCGCCGGCAATGCCGATGCTGCGGAGTCCCAGCGCTGGGAAGACGAGATTTTCGCCATCAACGAGGGTATTGCGCCTTCTGCCAAGGCTTTCAGTGATGCGCTGGGTGAAGGCTCGCGCTTTATCTGGCGGTTGCTGGTGGTCATAAACCTGGTCACGGCGGTGGCGCTGATCCTGCTGGTACTCAAGCGCACCCATAAAGTGCTCAAGCAGAGCCGTGCTTTTGCCGAGGCGCTGCAGCTGGAAAAAGAGCGGGCGCAAATCACCCTGCAGTCGATTGGCGACGGTGTTATCACCACCGACGTCAATGGCGCGATTGCCTATATGAACCCTGCGGCCGAGAACTTGACCCAGTGGAAGTCCGAGCAGGCGCAAGGCATTTCCCTGGCTGCGCTGTTCAAGTTGCTCGATGACAACGATCAGGACGAAGGCCCCAGGTTGGTCGAGCGTATTCTCACTGGCGAGCTGAGTAACAGTCGCGAGCACTCCCGGCAGATTCAACGCATGGATGGTAGTACCGTTGCGGTAACCCTTGTGGGTGCGCCGATCCTTCACGATGGCGATGTCAGTGGCGCAGTGCTGGTGCTGCATGACATGACCCAGGAGCGCCAGTACATTGCCAACCTGTCCTGGCAGGCGACCCATGATGCACTGACCGGGCTGGCCAACCGGCGTGAGTTCGAATACCGCCTGGAGTTGGTACTGAAGAACCTGGGGCGCCAGCAGGGCCGGCATGCCCTGATGTTTCTTGATCTGGACCAGTTCAAGCTGGTCAATGACACCTGCGGTCACGCGGCGGGTGATGAGCTGTTGCGGCATATTTGTACCTTGCTGCGTACCGGCCTGCGTGAAGGCGATACCCTGGCCCGGCTGGGTGGGGATGAGTTTGGCATCCTGCTGGAAAACTGCCCGGTGGACATGGCGGAAAAAATCGCCGGCGGTTTGCGTCAGGCGGTGCAAAGCCTGCATTTTGCCTGGAAAGGGCGCCCTTTCATGAGCACCATCAGCATCGGCCTTGTGCATATCCATAAAGCGCCAGTCACCCTTGAGTCTTTGATGCGGGCTGCGGACATGGCCTGTTATATGGCCAAGGAAAAGGGCCGCAACCGGGTGCAGGTTTATCATGTGGATGACACGGAGTTGTCATTGCGCTTTGGTGAAATGGCCTGGGTACAGCGCTTGCATGTCGCACTGGAAGAAAACCGCTTCAGTCTGTATGCCCAGGAAATAACCCCCCTGGGACCTGTGCAGGACGGGGGCGGGCATATCGAGATTCTGTTGCGCCTGCAAGATGAAAACGGTCGCATTGTATTCCCCGACAGTTTTATTCCTGCGGCGGAACGTTATGGCTTGATGAGTTCGATAGACCGCTGGGTGGTCGAAAATGTGTTCAGGATCATTGCGGAATGTTCAGCCCAGGCGGGTGGGCGGCCAATGGCCATGTGTGCGATCAACCTGTCTGGGTCAACCATTGGCGATGATGACTTTCTTGCGTTTTTGCATGAACAATTTGACTGTTACGGCGTGTCGCCAAAACTCATCTGTTTTGAAATTACTGAAACCAGTGCAATTGCCAACCTGGGTAATGCCATCCGTTTTATCAATGATCTTAAAACCCTGGGTTGTCACTTTTCGCTGGATGACTTTTGTGCCGGGATGTCCTCATTTGCCTATTTGAAACATCTTCCTGTCGACTTTTTGAAGATCGACGGCAGTTTCGTCAAGGACATGTTGGACGACCCGATCAATCGTGCCATGGTTGAAGTCATTAATCATATTGGCCATGTCATGGGCAAACGCACGATTGCCGAGTTTGTTGAAAGCACACAGATTGAAGAGGCCTTGATTGAAATCGGCGTTGATTATGCGCAGGGCTATATTGTCCAGCGGCCACAGTTATTCACGTTCGATAGTTTGTTGCAGCGTCCTCAGCGTGCCCGGGCGTTGACATTGAAGTCCCCGGGCACGTTGCGTTGATCTGTTCTACATTTCTAAAGTCTATTATCAAAAAGGATTTGGATTGTGAGTGAAGTCTTCAACCGAACGGGGCCTCTTATGGAGGAAGCCAGTTACCCCCAGTGGGCCCGGCAGTTGATTCGGGACTGTAGCGAAAGCAAACGTCGGGCAGTCAAACACGAAATTTACAAGCGCATGCGTGACAACACCTTGAGCCCCAGAGCAATGCGCATGTTTCTCGTGGGCGGCTGGCCGGTGGTCGAGCAGTTTTCGTTGTACATGGGCCATAACCTGGGCAAGACCCGCTACGGGCGTCACCCCGGCGAAGACATGGCCCGCCGCTGGCTGATTCGCAATATCCGGGTCGAGCTTAACCATGCCGACTATTGGGTGAACTGGGCGCTGGCGCATGGGGTCAGCCTTGAAGACCTCAATGCCCAGGACCTGCCTGCCGAGTTTCAGGCGCTGAACGACTGGTGCTGGCATAGCTGTTCCAAGGATTCGCTGGCCGTGGCGATGGCTGCCACCAACTACGCCATCGAGGGTGCCGTGGGTGAGTGGGCGGCGATTGTCTGCTCAGCCGATATCTATGAAGAGTCGTTTGCGGTCGATCAACGCAAGCGCGCGATGAAGTGGCTGAAGATGCACGCCCAGTACGATGACGAGCATCCCTGGGAGGCGCTGGAAATTGTCTGTACCCTTGTGGGAATGAATCCGAGCCAGGAGCAGATCACTGAACTGCGCAAAGCCATCTGCAAGAGCTACGATTATATGTATCTGTTTCTGCAAAGTTGCCTGTTGTTCGACAAGGCCGCTGTGGCGCGTGAGCATCGGGAACTGGTCGAGAGCTGAACACCGGCTTTTCAGTGCATAAAAAAACCGCGGACTGCATGGGATGCAGCCCGCGGTTTTTGTTTGTTGCCCTGTTACTGTGCGTTGAAAGCCTGGCCGTTGATCCCGGTACTGTCCGGGCCCATCAGGTACAGGTAAACCGGCATGATTTCGTGTGGCTCTGGATTGTTCTCCGGGTTTTCACCCGGATAGGCCAGGGCGCGCATGCTGGTGCGGGTCGCGCCGGGGTTGATGCTGTTGGCACGTACCGGGGCCACGCCGTCGACTTCGTCGGCCAGGGTTTGCATCAAGCCTTCGGTGGCGAACTTGGAGACGCCATAGGCACCCCAGTAAGCACGGCCTTTGCGCCCGACACTGCTGGAAGTGAAGATCACCGAGGCGTCCTGCGACAGCTTGAGCAGGGGTAGCAGGGTGCTGGTGAGCATAAACATGGCATTGACGTTGATATGCATCACGCGCATGAAATTTTCCCCCGACAGCTGCTCCAGCGGCGTGCGCGGACCAATGATCGAAGCGTTGTGCAGCAGCCCGTCAAGGCGGCCGAACTCGGTCTCGATCATGGCGGCCAGCTCATCGTATTGATGGGGTTGGGCGGTTTCGAGGTTGAACGGGATAACCACTGGCTGCGGATGGCCCGCAGCTTCGATTTCGTCGTAGACCTGGCTTAGGTTGGCTTCGGTCTTGCCCAGCAGCAATACGGTTGCGCCGTGTGCGGCATAGGTCCTGGCTGCAGCAGCGCCGATGCCGCGACCGGCGCCGGTAACCAGGATCACCCGATCCTGGAGCAGGTTGGGGCGGGCTGAATAATCAAACATAAAAAACCTCAACAAAATCGGTCATCGTTAGCAGCTGCACATCGCGTTATCCAGCACTTTGCGCAGTTCGGCCGGATGATCGACCACCACGTCCGCACCCCAGTGATCAGGGTTGTCGTCAGGGTGGATATAACCAAAGCGCACGGCTGCAGTTTTGGTCCCGGCATCGCGCCCGGACTCGATATCGCGCAGGTCATCGCCTACAAACAGTACGCTGGCCGGGTCAAGGTCGAGCATTTTGCAGGCCAGAATCAGCGGCTCGGGGTCCGGCTTGCTGTTTTTGACGTGATCGGGGCAAATCAGCAGCGCCGAGCGCTCGGCCAGGCCCAGGCGTTCCATGATTGGCTGGGCGAAGCGCACCGGTTTGTTGGTGACGACGCCCCACACCAGATGGGCCTTTTCGATATCGGCGAGCAACTCTTCCATGCCATCAAACAGCTTGGTATGGACTGCGCAATCGCGCTGATAGCGCTCCAGGAACTCCTGACGCAGCTCTTCAAAGCCAGGTGCGTCAGGGTCCATGTTGAAGGTCGCTGCTACCATGGCGCGTGCACCGCCGGAAATCTCGTCGCGGATAAGTTTGTCTGCGACGGGAGGCAGGTCGCGATCGGCGCGCATGGCCTGGCAGATGGCGATAAAGTCCGGCGCGGTGTCGAGCAGGGTGCCGTCCATGTCAAAAAGAACTGCTCTTAAACGCATGTGTTACTCCTCGCGAAGGGTCTGGATCATGTAGTTGACGTCAACATCGGCGGCCAGCTTGTAGTGCTTGGTCAGCGGGTTGTAGGTCAGGCCGATGATGTCCTTGACGCTCAATCCGGCCTGGCGGCTCCAGGCGCCCAGCTCGGAAGGGCGAATGAATTTTTTGAAGTCATGGGTGCCACGGGGGATCAGCTTGAGTATGTATTCCGCACCGAGGATAGCGAACAGATAGGACTTGGGGTTGCGGTTGATGGTCGAGAAGAACACCTGGCCACCGGGCTTGACCATTTTGTAGCAGGCGCGGATCACCGATGACGGGTCGGGTACATGCTCAAGCATTTCGAGGCAGGTGACTACATCGAACTGCCCGGGCATTTCTTCAGCAAGATCTTCAGCAGTGACCTGGCGGTACTCAACGTTTACGCCGGACTCGAGCTGATGCAGCTGTGCCACGGCCAGCGGGGCTTCGCCCATGTCGATGCCCATTACGGTGGCGCCGCGCTGAGCCATCGACTCGCTGAGAATGCCGCCGCCGCAGCCGACGTCGAGGACTTTTTTGCCAGCCAGTTGTACGCGCTCGTCAATCCAGTTGACGCGCAGCGGGTTGATGTCGTGCAGCGGCTTGAACTCGCTCTCACGGTCCCACCAGCGATGGGCTAGCGCTTCGAATTTGGCGATCTCGGCGTGGTCAACGTTGCTCATGGGTAAATCCTCTAAAGCTGAATAATCTGGTAAAGCTCCGGGCGCAGGCCCGAAGGTACTGAATCAATGAGTATGGCCGCTTATGCGCTCGCCCCAGGCCCTTGCGGTTGCGCAGAGTTGCTGCTCGTCCAGGCGGGTCAGGTGTCGATCCTCGAGCAACTGCTTGCCTGCGACCCACACATGTTTAACGCAATCGCGGCCTGTGGCGTAGATCAACTGCGAAACGGGGTCGTAAACCGGTTGCTGGGCCAGGCCGCTGAGGTCAAAGGCTACCAGGTCGGCGGCCTTGCCGATTTCGATCGAGCCGGTGTCGCTTTCAATGCCCAGGGCGCGCGCGCCATTGAGGGTGGCCATGCGCAGTGCGCGGTGGGCGTCCAGCGCGGTGGCAGAGCCTGCAACGGCCTTGGCCAGCAAGGCGGCGGTGCGGGTTTCGCCGAGCAGATCGAGGTCATTGTTGCTGGCCGCACCGTCGGTACCCACCGCCACATTGACTCCGGCTTGCCACAGGCGCTCCACCGGGCAGAAGCCACTGGCCAGTTTGAGGTTGGACTCGGGGCAATGAACCACGCTGGAGTTGCTTTCTACCAGCATGGCCAGGTCGTCATCGCTGATCTGGGTCATGTGTACGGCCTGGAAGCGCGGGCCCAGCAAGCCCAGGCGGGCGAGGCGGGCCATCGGGCGTTCGGCGTGTTGCTCGACGGCCTGATGCACTTCGAAGGCGGTTTCGTGAACGTGCATATGAATGGCGGCATCCAGCTCGTCGGCGATGACCCGGATTTTCTCCAGGTTGTCGTCGCTTACGGTGTAAGGCGCATGGGGGCCGAAGGCAATTTTGATCCGCGGGTGAAACTTCAGGTCGGCAAACAGTTCGACGGCCTGGCGCAGGGATTCGTCTGCGCTGCTGGCGCCGGGAATCGGAAAGTCGAGAATCGGAATGGCGATTTGTGCACGGATACCGCTCTTGTGCACGCACTCGCTGGCAACTTTCGGGAAAAAATACATGTCACTGAAGCAGGTGATGCCGCCCTTGAGCTGTTCGGCGATGGCCAGGTTGGTGCCGTCGCGCACGAACTGCTCATCGACCCATTTGCCCTCGGCCGGCCAGATATGCTGTTCGAGCCAGGTCATCAGGGGCAGGTCGTCGGCCATGCCGCGGAACAGCGTCATGGCCGCGTGCCCGTGCGCGTTGATCAGCCCCGGGCTGAGCAGCATGTCCGGCAGCTCGCGGGTTTGCGTGGCGGTGAGCTTCAGCGCCTGTTCGCGCGGGCCGATGAACACAATGCAGCCGTCGCGAATGCCCACGCCGTGATCCTTGAGTACGACACCGGCCGGTTCTACAGGCACCAGCCAGGTGGGTAACAGCAGTAAGTCCAGGGGCGTGGTTGGGGTCGGCATCGAAAACTGATTCCAGTGCGTTATAAAAGGAGGCGAAGTATACCCGAGCGTCTTGGGGGTGGGCTCGCTATAATCGGCCGCTTTGTTACCAGGTAATGGGGGAAGGCATGCGCGATCGACTGTTGGCTGCGGAAAAGGTTAAGGCCATCGATTGGCGGGATGACGCCCTGTATCTGCTGGATCAACGCATTCTGCCCTTTGAAGAGAGCTGGCTGGCGTACACCGGCGTTGACGGTGTGGCGCAAGCGATTCGCGACATGGTCGTGCGCGGCGCCCCGGCAATCGGTATCGCGGCGGCCTATGGCGTGGTGCTGGCTGCGCGTGTGCGCAAGGCTGCAGGTGGTGACTGGCTGGCAGCGCTGGAAGAGGACTTCACCCTGCTGGCGGACTCGCGTCCTACGGCAGTGAACCTGTTCTGGGCCTTGAATCGCATGCGCGAACGTCTGGCTCGAAGCCAAAACCGCGCGGATGTATTGCAGGTGCTTGAGGCAGAGGCTGTTGCCATCCACGAAAGTGATCGCGAGGCCAATCTGACCATGGCGCAGTTGGGTGTCGATGTCATTCGCCGCCATCAGGGCAATGCCCAGGCGGTGCTGACCCACTGCAACACCGGAGCCCTGGCCACAGGCGGCTTTGGTACGGCGCTGGGGGTCATCCGGGCGGCCTGGCTCGAAGGCATGATCGAGCAGGTCTATGCCGACGAAACCCGGCCCTGGCTGCAGGGTTCGCGCCTGACTGCGTGGGAGCTGGCCAATGAAGGCATCCCGGTGGTGCTCAATGTCGATTCGGCAGCAGCGCATATCATGAAAACCAAAGGCGTCACCTGGGTGATCGTGGGCGCTGACCGCATCACTGCCAATGGCGATGTGGCGAACAAGATCGGCACCTACCAACTGGCGGTCAACGCCATGCACCACGGCGTGCGCTTTATGGTGGTGGCCCCGAGCTCGACCATCGACATGGATCTGGCCTCGGGTGATGACATCCCGATTGAGGAGCGTGACGGCCGCGAACTGCTGGAAGTGGGTGGCAAGCGGGTCGGCGCGGATGTGCAGGCCTTCAACCCGGTGTTTGATGTGACGCCGGCGGACCTGATCGATGTGATTGTCACCGAGAAGGGTGTGATTGAACGCCCGGATGCGGCAAAGATGGCGCAATTGATGTGCCGCAAGCGCTTGCATTGAAACGCAAGCCTGTCGTCGCTGCCGAAGGCCGCGAAGAGGAACGCGGGTGCTTCAAATCGCCTTCAGAGTCCCTCTGGGGCCCTTCAGGCCGATAAACGTCGTAATTACTACGCTCCATGCACATCTGAGGGATAGGTGCGTGGCGGCGATTGTGATAACATTCGGCGGTTTCCAGGGTGACCCGCAAGGGTTGCCCTTACTGCGCAAATCCGTGACATAACTTGTTGATTTGTCGTAAGTCGTTGCGTGGCACGTGGCCAGCGGCGGCGAGCTTCGTTCGTCCCGAATGGATGTGGCGAAGTTTCACCCGAAAAAGGAATCAGGCTTCTCATGGGCGAACTGGCCAAAGAAATCCTCCCGGTCAATATCGAAGACGAGCTGAAACAGTCCTACCTCGACTACGCAATGAGCGTAATTGTCGGGCGGGCACTGCCTGATGCGCGCGATGGCTTGAAGCCCGTGCACAGGCGTGTGCTGTTTGCGATGAGCGAACTGAACAACGACTGGAACAAGCCGTACAAGAAATCTGCCCGTGTGGTCGGTGACGTAATCGGTAAGTATCACCCGCATGGTGATACTGCTGTTTACGACACCATCGTTCGAATGGCTCAGCCATTCTCCCTGCGCTACCTGCTGGTAGACGGTCAGGGCAACTTCGGTTCGGTCGACGGCGACAACGCTGCGGCCATGCGATACACCGAAGTGCGCATGACCAAGCTGGCCCACGAATTGCTGGCCGACTTGCACAAAGAGACCGTGGACTGGGTGCCGAACTACGACGGCACGGAAATGATCCCGGCCGTCATGCCGACACGAATTCCCAACTTGCTGGTCAACGGCTCAAGCGGTATCGCCGTGGGTATGGCCACCAATATTCCGCCGCATAACCTGGGTGAAGTCATCGACGGCTGCCTGGCGCTGATCGACAACCCGGAACTGAGCATCGATGAACTGATGCAGTTCATCCCGGGCCCGGACTTCCCGACTGCCGCCATCATCAACGGCCGTGCCGGTATCATCGAAGCCTATCGCACGGGCCGTGGCCGCATTTACATGCGCGCCCGCTCGATGATCGAAGACATCGACAAGGTCGGTGGTCGTCAACAGATCGTCATCACCGAGCTGCCGTACCAGCTGAACAAGGCTCGCCTGATCGAAAAGATCGCCGAGCTGGTAAAAGAGAAGAAGCTTGAAGGCATCACCGAGCTGCGTGACGAGTCCGACAAAGACGGCATGCGCGTTGTGATCGAGCTGCGCCGTGGTGAGGTGCCGGAGGTTATTCTCAATAACCTTTATGCCCAGACTCAGCTGCAAAGTGTTTTCGGTATCAACATCGTTGCCCTGATCGATGGCCGCCCGCGCATCCTGAACCTCAAGGACCTGCTCGAAGCTTTCGTACGTCACCGTCGTGAAGTGGTTACCCGTCGTACTGTTTTCGAGCTGCGCAAAGCCCGCGAGCGAGGCCATATCCTTGAAGGCCAGGCCGTAGCCCTGTCCAACATCGATCCGGTCATTGCACTGATCAAGGCCTCGCCAACCCCGTCCGAAGCCAAGGAAGCGCTGATCAGCACCCCTTGGGAGTCGACAGCGGTAGTGGCCATGGTTGAGCGCGCCGGTGCCGATTCGTGCCGTCCGGAAAACCTCGATCCGCAATACGGTCTGCGTGATGGCAAATACTTCCTGTCGCCGGAGCAGGCCCAGGCCATTCTTGAGTTGCGCCTGCACCGCTTGACCGGTCTGGAGCACGAAAAGCTGCTGGCCGAGTACCAGGAAATTCTCAACCAGATCGGTGAGCTGATCCGCATCCTCAATAGCGCCGTGCGCCTGATGGAAGTGATCCGCGAAGAGCTGGAAGTCATTCGCGCCGAATACGGCGATGTGCGTCGTACCGAAATTCTGGATCACCGTCTTGATCTGACCCTGGGTGACATGATCCCGGAAGAAGAGCGCGTCGTGACCATTTCCCACGGTGGCTATGCCAAGACCCAGCCATTGGCTGCGTATCAGGCCCAGCGTCGTGGCGGTAAAGGCAAGTCGGCTACTGGCGTCAAGGATGAGGACTACATCGCTCACCTGCTGGTTGCCAACAGTCACACCACGCTGCTGCTGTTCTCCAGCAAGGGCAAGGTGTACTGGCTGAAGACCTATGAAATTCCTGAGGCGTCCCGCGCTGCCCGTGGTCGTCCGCTGGTGAACCTGCTGCCGCTGGATGAGGGTGAATACATCACCACCATGCTGCCGGTCGAAGAGTACACCGAGGGTCACTTCATCTTTATGGCGACCGCCAACGGCACCGTGAAGAAGACCCCTCTGGAAGCCTTCAGCCGTCAGCGCAGCGTAGGCTTGATCGCGCTGGAACTGGACGAAGGCGACGTGCTGATCAGCGCCGCGATCACCGATGGCGAGCGTGAAGTCATGCTGTTCTCCGACGGTGGCAAGGTGACTCGCTTCAAAGAGTCCGATGTCCGTGCCATGGGCCGTACTGCCCGCGGTGTACGCGGCATGCGTCTGCCAGAAGGGCAGAAGCTGATTTCCATGCTGATCCCTGAGGAGGGTAGCCAGATCCTTACCGCTTCGGCGCGTGGCTATGGCAAGCGTACGGCGATCAGCGAGTTCCCAGAGTACAAGCGTGGCGGCCAGGGTGTTATCGCCATGGTCAGCAACGAGCGTAATGGCCGTCTGGTCGGTGCGGTTCAGGTGCAGGACGGTGAAGAAATCATGTTGATTTCGGATCAGGGCACTCTGGTACGTACGCGTGTCGACGAAGTGTCGAGCCTGGGTCGTAATACCCAGGGCGTCACCTTGATCAAGCTGGCCAGTGACGAAACGCTGGTAGGGCTTGAGCGGGTTCAGGAGCCTTCTGAAGTTGAAGGCGAAGAGCTCGAAGATGAAGGCGGTGCAGAGTTCGACGGTGAGGCCATCCAGGATGGCGCAGACGACGAGCAGCCGCTAGAGGCTGGCGCTGACGAAGAGCCGCAGGAATAAGCGGACACACAGGGGGCGGATGAGAATTCGCCCCCTTGTTGTATGTCCAGTATGAAAGTTTGCGACACTGTGGGAGCGAGCCTGCTCGCGATGGCATCAGCGCGGTATGTCAGATAGACATTACTGCCCGTATCGCTAGCAAGCCCGCTTCTACAAGCAACAATGTGTCGAGAGTTGATTTATTGCGTGACCACCAAATCAGAGTGAGAGTGGAAGTGAGCAAACGAGCCTATAACTTCTGCGCAGGTCCTGCTGCGCTACCTGAAGCTGTTCTGTTGCGTGCCCAGTCCGAGTTGCTCGACTGGCATGGCAAGGGCCTCTCGGTCATGGAAATGAGCCATCGCAGCGATGAGTTCGTGTCCATTGCGACCAAGGCTGAGCAGGATCTGCGTGACCTGCTGTCTATTCCCTCGAACTACAAAGTCCTGTTTCTGCAAGGCGGTGCCAGCCAACAGTTTGCCCAGATCCCGCTGAATCTGTTGCCTGAAAATGGCAAGGCGGATTACATCGATACCGGTATCTGGTCGCAGAAGGCCATTGAAGAGGCGTCGCGTTTCGGTCACGTCAACGTGGCAGCAACCGCCAAACCTTACGATTACTTCGCGATTCCTGGTCAGAATGAGTGGAATCTGTCGAAAGACGCGGCCTACGTTCATTACGCGCCAAACGAAACCATCGGCGGTCTGGAATTCAACTGGATCCCTGAGACTGGCGATGTGCCATTGGTCGCTGACATGTCTTCGGATATTCTGTCGCGCCCGGTTGATGTGTCCCGTTTTGGCATGATCTACGCGGGTGCCCAGAAAAACATCGGCCCAAGTGGCATCGTGGTCAATATCATTCGCGAAGATCTGCTGGGTCGTGCGCGTTCGATCTGCCCGACCATGCTCGATTACAAGGTCGCGGCTGACAACGGCTCGATGTACAACACGCCACCGACCCTGGCCTGGTACCTGTCAGGTCTGGTATTCGAATGGCTCAAGGAGCAGGGCGGTGTCGAGGCAATCGGCAAGCTCAATGAAGTGAAAAAACGTACCTTGTACGACTTTATCGACGCCAGTGGCCTGTACAGCAACCCGATCAACCTTTCTGATCGCTCGTGGATGAACGTCCCGTTCCGTCTGGCGGACGATCGCCTCGACAAGCCATTCCTGGCAGGCGCTGAAGCACGCGGGCTGCTGAACCTCAAGGGGCACCGCTCCGTTGGTGGCATGCGCGCATCGATCTATAACGCTGTGGATATCAACGCGGTTAACGCGCTGGTGGCTTACATGGCAGAGTTCGAAAAGGAACACGGCTAATGTCCGAGCAAGAACTCAAGGCGCTGCGCCTGCGTATCGACAGTCTGGACGAAAAAGTCCTTGAGCTTATCAGCGAGCGGGCGCGTTGTGCCCAGGAAGTGGCGCGGGTCAAGATGGCTTCCCTGGCTGAGGGTGAAGTGCCGGTATTTTACCGGCCTGAGCGTGAGGCTCAGGTGCTCAAGCGCGTTATGGAGCGCAATAAAGGTCCGTTGGGCAACGAAGAGATGGCGCGGTTGTTCCGCGAAATCATGTCCTCGTGCCTGGCGCTGGAGCAGCCGCTGAAAGTGGCTTATCTCGGCCCCGAGGGTACCTTTACCCAGGCTGCGGCCATGAAGCACTTTGGGCATGCCGTGATCAGCAAGCCGATGGCTGCCATTGACGAAGTATTCCGCGAAGTGGCTGCCGGTGCAGTGAATTTTGGCGTGGTGCCAGTGGAAAACTCCACAGAAGGCGCAGTCAACCACACTCTCGACAGCTTCCTTGAGCATGACATGGTGATCTGCGGTGAAGTAGAGCTGCGCATCCACCATCACCTGCTGGTCGGCGAAAACACCAAAACGGACAGTATCAGCCGCATTTACTCCCACGCCCAGTCGCTGGCTCAGTGCCGCAAATGGCTGGATGCACACTACCCGAATGTCGAACGTATTGCGGTGTCGAGCAATGCCGAAGCGGCCAAACGGGTCAAAGGTGAGTGGAACTCCGCTGCCATTGCCGGTGATATGGCTGCTGGCCTGTACGGCTTGACCCGACTGGCCGAAAAAATTGAAGACCGCCCGGACAACTCCACGCGGTTCTTGATGATTGGCAGTCAGGAAGTGCCACCCACTGGCGATGACAAGACGTCGATCATTGTGTCCATGAGCAACCGTCCTGGCGCCCTGCATGAGCTGCTGGTGCCGTTCCATGAGAACGGGATCGATCTGACGCGTATTGAGACGCGTCCTTCGCGTAGCGGTAAATGGACCTATGTGTTTTTCATCGACTTTGCTGGTCATCACCGCGACCCCTTGGTCAAAAGTGTCCTGGAGCAGATCAGTCAAGAAGCCGTAGCGCTTAAAGTATTGGGTTCCTACCCGAAAGCGGTTCTCTGAGGCGATAAAACATGAGCGGTGATTTCCTCGCCCTGGCACAGCCGGGCGTACAACAACTTTCGCCTTATGTCCCGGGTAAACCTGTGGATGAGCTGGCGCGTGAACTGGATCTGGATCCGGCCACGATCGTCAAGCTGGCCAGCAACGAAAATCCTTTGGGTGCGAGCCCCAAGGCGCTGGAAGCCATTCGTGCCGAGCTGGCCGAATTGACGCGCTACCCGGATGGCAATGGCTTTGCCCTGAAAAGCCTGTTGGCTGAGCAGTGTGGCGTACAGCTTGACCAGGTAACACTGGGCAACGGTTCTAACGATATTCTGGAGCTGGTGGCGCGTGCCTACCTGGCGCCGGGGCTAAATGCCGTGTTCAGTGAGCATGCATTTGCCGTGTATCCGATTGTGACCCAGGCGGTAGGTGCCCAGGCCCGCGTTGTGCCGGCCAAGGACTGGGGGCATGACCTGCCTGCCATGCTGGCTGCCATCGACAGTGATACCCGGGTGGTCTTTATTGCCAACCCGAACAACCCGACCGGTACCTGGTTTGGCGTCGATGCGCTGAACGAGTTTTTGCAGGACGTGCCCGAACACGTGCTTGTGGTGCTGGACGAAGCTTATATCGAGTACGCAGAGGGCGGTGATCTGCCCGATGGTCTGGAGTTTTTGTCGGGGTATCCCAACCTGCTGGTTTCCCGCACGTTCTCCAAGGCCTATGGCCTGGCCGCGTTGCGGGTGGGTTATGGGTTGTCAACGGCGGTGGTGGCCGATGTGCTGAACCGCGTTCGCCAGCCATTCAACGTCAACAGTCTGGCGCTGGCTGCGGCTTGCGCGGCGCTTAAAGACAGCGATTACCTGGAGCAAAGCCGCCGCCTGAACGAGGCCGGCATGCAGCAGTTACAGGACGGTTTTCGTGAGTTGGGCCTGGGCTGGATCCCGTCGCGCGGCAATTTTATCGCGCTGGATCTCGGTCAGGTAGCGGCTCCCGTCTATCAGGGGCTGTTGCGTGAAGGTGTCATAGTGCGTCCGGTGGCCAACTACGGAATGCCTGACCATCTGCGTATCACTATTGGTTTGCCGGCGGAAAACACTCGCCTGCTTGAAGCGCTGTCCAAGGTTCTTGCTCGTGGTTGATGTAATGTCTGTGCAATCTGTAAGGCCTGTAATAGGGCGGCTGGTCGTTGTCGGGTTGGGTCTGATTGGCGGGTCTTTCGCCAAGGGCATGCGTGAGAGCGGTCTGTGCGACGAAGTGGTCGGTGTTGATCTCGATCCCGAATCCTGTGTTCTGGCCGTTGAGCTGGGAGTGGTCGATCGCTGTGAAGCAAATCTGGCCGCTGCTTGCGTGGGCGCAGATGTGATTCAGTTGGCCGTGCCGATTCTGGCCATGGAAAAAATGCTCGGCCTTCTGGCGGGCATGGATCTGGGTAACGCGGTGCTTACCGATGTGGGCAGTGCCAAAGGCAATGTTGTGCGGGCAGCGGCACAAGCCTTTGGTGGCATGCCTGCGCGCTTTGTACCTGGCCATCCGATTGCCGGGTCTGAACAGAGTGGTGTAGAAGCTTCGAATGCCAGTCTGTTTGAGAGGCACAAGGTGATTTTGACGCCTGTGGCTCAGACCGATGCCGATGCGCTGGCTCTGGTTGATGCGATGTGGCGCGCCCTGGGGGCAGACGTCGAGCATATGCAGGTCGAGCGACATGACGAGGTACTGGCTGCAACCAGCCATTTACCTCATTTGCTGGCTTTCGGGCTGGTGGACTCTCTTGCCAAGCGCAACGAGAATCTGGACATCTTCCGTTACGCAGCGGGTGGCTTCCGTGATTTCACAAGAATCGCCGGCAGCGACCCGGTAATGTGGCATGACATTTTTCTCGCTAATCGCGAGGCAGTGCTGCGCACATTGGATACATTTCGCAGTGATCTCGACGCTTTGCGCGACGCGGTCGATGCAGGGGATGGGCATCAATTGCTGGGCGTTTTCACTCGCGCCCGGGTTGCCCGCGAGCATTTCAGTAAAATCCTGGCCCGCCGGGCATATGTGGACGCTATGAATTCCAACGATCTGATTTTTTTGGCAAATCCTGGTGGTCAAGTAACTGGCCGAATTCGCGTACCAGGCGACAAATCTATTTCCCACCGCTCGATCATGCTCGGCTCGCTGGCTGAAGGTACGACCGAAGTGGAAGGTTTCCTTGAGGGTGAAGACGCCCTGGCGACGCTGCAGGCGTTCCGTGACATGGGCGTGGTGATTGAGGGGCCGCATCATGGTCGCGTGACCATTCATGGCGTTGGCCTGCACGGTCTGAAAGCGCCACCTGGCCCGATCTACCTGGGCAACTCGGGTACTTCGATGCGCCTGTTGTCCGGCCTGCTGGCTGCACAGAGCTTCGACACCACCCTGACCGGCGATGCGTCCCTGACCAAGCGCCCGATGAACCGTGTGGCCAATCCATTGCGTGAAATGGGTGCCGTGATTGAGACCGCTGCCGAAGGTCGCCCGCCGATGACCATTCGTGGTGGTCATGCGCTCAAGGGCATGGATTACACCTTGCCGATGGCCAGTGCCCAGGTTAAATCCTGCCTGTTGCTGGCGGGCCTGTATGCAGAAGGCAAGACCTCGGTGACCGAGCCGGCACCGACTCGTGACCATACCGAGCGCATGCTGCAAGGCTTCGGATACCCGGTAACTGTTAATGGTCCTACTGCTTCGGTTGAGTCGGGCCACAAGCTGACGGCGACCCATATCGAAGTGCCGGGGGATATTTCCTCGTCGGCGTTCTTCCTGGTTGCCGCTTCGATCGCAGAAGGCTCTGACCTGCTGCTTGAACATGTGGGCATCAACCCGACCCGTACTGGCGTTATCGACATCTTGCGTCTGATGGGGGCGGATATCACCCTGGAAAATCAACGCGAAGTGGGCGGCGAGCCGGTGGCGGACCTGCGCGTACGGGCTGCTAAACTCAAGGGTATCGAGATTCCGGAAGAGCTGGTACCGCTGGCGATCGACGAGTTCCCGGTACTCTTTGTGGCCGCGGCCGTGGCTGAGGGTCGTACGATCCTTCGGGGTGCTGAAGAGCTGCGGGTCAAGGAGTCCGACCGGATCCAGGTAATGGCAGATGGCTTGCTGACCCTGGGCGTGAAGTGCGAGCCGACACCGGATGGCATCATCATTGATGGTGGCACTATTGGCGGTGGTGAGGTTCATGGTCATGGCGATCACCGTATTGCAATGGCCTTCAGTGTGGCTTCGTTGCGCGCAACCGCACCCATCCGTATCCATGATTGCGCCAACGTGGCGACTTCTTTCCCCAACTTCCTTGCTCTGTGCAAGCAAGTGGGCATGCGTGTTGCTCAAGAGGCAAACTCGTGATGGTTTCGGCACCGGTTATCACCATCGACGGCCCAAGCGGTTCAGGTAAAGGCACGGTTGCTGGCATCCTGGCCAAGCGCCTGGGGTGGAATTTGCTCGACTCCGGTGCTCTGTACCGCCTGCTGGCGTTTGCCGCAGGTAACCATGGTGTGGCCCTGGATAACGAGGCGTTGCTGGAAAAACTGGCTGCGCATCTTGATGTGCAGTTCATCGGCGCGACGGACGGTAAGCCGGCGCGGATCATTCTGGAAGGTGATGACGTGACTCACGCCATCCGCAGCGAGACCGTAGCGGCCGGAGCCTCGAAAGTCGCGGCTTTGCCGGCTGTTCGCGATGCGTTGCTGCAGCGTCAGCGTGCTTTCCTTGAGTTCCCGGGGCTGGTTGCAGATGGTCGGGACATGGGTACGGTGGTCTTTCCTGACGCGCCATTGAAGGTTTTTCTGACCGCCAGCGCCGAGGAACGGGCCCGCCGCCGTTACTTGCAGTTGAAGGCCAAGGGCGATGATGTTAGTCTCTCGGGTCTGCTAGATGAGATTCGTGCCCGCGACGAGCGTGACACACAGCGTGCAATAGCCCCGCTCAAGCCGGCGGCTGATGCCATACAGCTGGACTCCACGGAGTTGTCCATCGAGCAGGTGCTGGAACGCATCATGAGCGAAATCGCACTTCGCGATATCGCTGGATGACCAAGAAAGCGTGCAGGAGACCAGAAATAGTCCTGCATGCCTTCTTTTATATGAACGTAACCCACATTGTCTGGAATGTGGCTGATGGGCGTATTCCTTCGCCCTTGAACAACAGGAATTAAAATGAGCGAAAGCTTTGCAGAACTCTTTGAAGAAAGCCTAAAAACCCTGAATCTTCAGGCTGGCTCGATCATCACCGCTATCATCGTTGATATCGATTACCAAGCTGGTTGGGTTACCGTTCACGCTGGTTTGAAGTCGGAAGGCCTCATCCCGCTGGAGCAGTTCCACAACGACGCTGGCGAACTGAACATCAACATCGGTGATGAAGTTCACGTTGCGCTGGACGCGGTCGAAGACGGCTTTGGCGAAACCAAACTGTCCCGTGAAAAAGCCAAGCGCGCTGAATGCTGGATCGTTCTGGAAGCAGCCTTCGCAGCAGAAGAAGTGGTCAAGGGCGTTATCAACGGTAAGGTTAAAGGCGGCTTCACTGTCGACGTTAACGGCATCCGTGCGTTCCTGCCAGGTTCTCTGGTTGACGTTCGTCCAGTGCGCGATACTACGCACCTGGAAGGCAAAGAGCTGGAATTCAAGGTCATCAAGCTGGACCAGAAGCGCAACAACGTAGTTGTTTCGCGTCGCAGCGTGCTGGAAGCAGAGAACTCCGCCGAGCGTGAAGCTCTGCTGGAATCGCTGCAAGAAGGTCAGCAAGTTAAAGGTATCGTCAAAAACCTCACCGATTACGGCGCATTCGTCGATCTGGGTGGCGTTGATGGCCTGCTGCACATCACTGACATGGCTTGGAAGCGTATCAAGCATCCTTCCGAAATCGTCAACGTTGGCGACGAGATCGATGTCAAGGTTCTGAAATATGATCGCGAACGCAATCGTGTTTCCCTGGGCCTGAAGCAACTGGGCGAAGATCCATGGGTTGCTATCAAAGCCCGTTACCCAGAAAGCACTCGCGTTACCGCTCGTGTAACCAACCTGACTGACTACGGCTGCTTCGCAGAGCTGGAAGAAGGCGTTGAAGGTCTGGTACACGTTTCGGAAATGGACTGGACCAACAAAAACATCCACCCTTCGAAAGTCGTACAAGTCGGCGACGAAGTGGAAGTTATGGTTCTGGACATCGACGAAGAGCGTCGTCGTATCTCCCTGGGCATCAAGCAGTGCAAATCTAACCCATGGGAAGATTTCTCTGGCCAGTTCAACAAGGGCGATAAAATCTCCGGCACCATCAAGTCGATCACCGATTTCGGTATCTTCATTGGTCTGGACGGCGGCATCGACGGCCTGGTTCACCTGTCCGACATCTCCTGGAACGAAGTTGGCGAAGAAGCCGTACGTCGTTTCAAGAAGGGCGACGAGCTGGACACCGTTATCCTGTCTGTTGATCCAGAGCGCGAGCGCATCTCCCTGGGTATCAAGCAGCTGGAAAGCGATCCGTTCTCCGAGTACGTACAAGAGAACGACAAAGGCGCAATCGTTAAGGGCATCGTGAAAGAAGTTGACGCTAAAGGCGCCATCATCACTCTGGCCAACGATATCGAAGCGACTCTGAAAGCCTCCGAAATCAGCCGTGACCGCGTTGAAGACGCGCGCAACGTTCTGAAAGAAGGCGAAGAAGTAGAAGCCAAGATCATCAGCGTTGATCGCAAGAGCCGCGTAATCCAACTCTCCATCAAGTCGAAAGATGATGCTGAAGAGAAAGAAGCAATCCAGAGCCTGCGCGACAAGCCAGCTACCTCTGACATTGCTGCTGGTCCGACCACTTTGGGCGACCTGCTGCGTGCACAAATGGAAAAACAGAACTAAGTTCTGATTGACCATAGAAAAAGGGCGACTTAGGTCGCCCTTTTTTGTGCCTGCGATTTGTGATGGTGCTTGGCAAGATCTTGTGTAGGTCGGTTTGCTGCACGTCAGGGAGCTGGCTGTGGGGCAGGGTGAGTGCTGTCGTTGTGCGGCCTGTGATCGATCATGGGCTGTTTGGGCCTGATGGCTATGATGGTGGGTGGTGGAATCAATTTTTTACAGTGCTTATGCGGGTTGTAAAGATAAGTCAATCCCTGGGCTGTTCAAATTCATTCGATCATGCTAAAACCTTGGGAGCGCTGATCTAGCTGCTTGAAAAAGAAGGGAAAAATATGACGAAGTCGGAGTTGATCGAACGAATTGTCACCCATCAAGGGCTACTCTCATCCAAGGATGTGGAGTTGGCCATCAAGACCATGCTTGAACAAATGTCTCAATGCCTCGCGACCGGGGATCGTATTGAAATCCGTGGTTTTGGCAGCTTCTCCCTGCATTACCGCGCCCCTCGTGTAGGCCGCAACCCCAAGACAGGCCAGTCGGTCAGCCTGGATGGAAAATTTGTGCCTCATTTCAAACCGGGCAAAGAGCTGCGAGACCGGGTGAACGAGGATGAGGAAGACGACATTTAACCTTCAGGGAACAGGAGTTGCCGATGCGTACCTTTAAGCGTGCTGCGTCAGTGGTATTTGGGCTGATTGTCATTTTTGGGGTGCTTATTTTTATCCTGGAAAATCAACAGCCTGTAGCATTGGTGTTTTTGGGCTGGCGCACACCCGAATTACCTGGGTCGTTGTTGATCATCTGCGCACTGCTGCTAGGTATGGCTATCGGCCCTGTTCTGGGTTGGTTAGCCTACAGTCGCAAAGCCCGCAAGCTGAAGCTCGAGCTGATGGTGCAAGCCAAGCCAGCAATTTAGGCGCGTCTGGATCCCATTTGCACCATGGATGGCGCATTAGGCAGGGAAAGGAATGTCTGGATAGTTGGTATTTAAAGAATGGTTTAAGCCTCAAACATTCCGTTGAGCCGGAAATAACATCATTGTGCCACTCTTATATTGAAATGTTCTGGAATGCTGGCAAAATGCGGGCTGCTCTCGATTGCCAGTGATTTTTATGCTTTATCAGGTGCGCATTGATGCTCAAGCCTGATGATTAAAACAATAAAAGCCAGTTAAGCGTATGTAAGAATTCCTGCATAACGAGCCCGCAGTTTCTTTTAGAAGGCAGGCCCCGGTTGTGAATAGCAAATCCCGTATCCCCGCTGGAAATCCGTCGTTTGAAGTGGACCTGTTCACTTTATTTCAGGCGGTCTGGAACAAAAAATCCATCATCATTGCAACGAGCGCGCTTTGTGGCATTGCAGCATTGGGTTATGCCTATTTCGTGACGCCTGAGTACCAGGTGAGCAGCATCTTGCGGCCTGCCGCGATCAACGAACTGGATGCCCTCAATCGTTCGGGTGTTTACACCTTGCCGCCTAAAGAAGCTTTGTTAAAAGTCGGTTCATCACTTGAGTCCTATGAGACGCGCCTGAGCTTTTTCAAAGCTAATCAGGCTCTGTTCAGCCAATTCAAGCGTCCGGGCCGGACCTTGGAACAGAGTTTTGAAGATTTCAATCGTGACTCGCTGAAGCTGATTCTGCCTGATCCAACAAAAGCTGATTCGCTTAATGTTTCCATAGGCTTGGAGCTGAACTACCCCAAGGGTGTGGACGGTGTTCAAATTCTTAACGGATTTGTGGATCACGCCATTACAGCTGAGCGTGATCAAATTTCCGCCGATCTGAAGGTTATCGTCAATAATCGTTTAACCGAGCTCAAGGGTAAGATCGACGCTGCTCGCTCCAACTATGAGACCGAAAAGCAGGCGCGGATTGCTACCTTGCTCGAGACGGATAATCTCAAGCGCGCGCAATTGCAGGACGAACTCAAGGCTTTGCGTCAACAGCTCAAGACTGGACGCATGGATCGTATGGCCCAGTTGAGTGAGGCCATTGGCATTGCCAAGGCGCTGGGTATACAAAAGCCTACAACCCCCTCCGCTTTGGGCGATTCTGCGCGACCGGCTGATTCCAGTCTTATGCGCACCGAAATAAACAATCAACAGATCCCCTTGTACTTTCTTGGTGTAGAGGCGCTAGAGGCAGAGCGTGCTGCTTTGAAGAATCGTAGTAACGACGATTTTACCGAAAACCGTATCGCCCAGATCGCTCGTGAACTGTTGTTGTTGCAAAGCAACCGTGAAGTCGAAGTTCTTAAGCTGCGTCAAAATGAAGACCTCTTTTTAAGTGGTGTCGAGCCACTGCGTGCAGAAATTGTCCGTTTGGGTGGGGTTAGCAATCTCGATTTTACTAATTTGAAGCTGGTATCCATTGACCGCAAGGCTCTGGAACCCGTGGCTCCAATCAAGCCGAAAAAAGCCTTGATTACCTTGTTGGGGTTGGTGCTGGGCGCTCTGTTTGGCATCTTGATCGTTATCGCCAAGTACTTTGTAGCTCAGCGTCGTGACGGGCTTCAGCAGCCTCTCTCGGTGCAAAGCCGAAGAGATCCGACTGAAACGACGGGTGCTGGTAACCTTTTACAAAAGGATCTGCGCTGATAGGGGGCTGGACTGACACATTGCTAGCCACTAGTTGATGGATTTATTGCTTCTTCATGGAGCTGTACTGAGAGCAACCTGTACCTTATCAGCTCATGTTTCAACATGGCGCCGTCAACGGCGTCATGGGTTCGCACCATCAGTTGCAGATGGGCACCCTGAGTAATCTGTTAATCGACGGCGGTCTGTTTCAGGGCAATGAGCGCACTGTCAGCGGTGTCATCGGTGCATTGCATCCGCGAAAACTTTGTACTTGCCGGTATCAAAGTGCTGATGCTTACCCATGTCCAAGCTGATCATGTCGGATGCATTCCATAATTTTTTGGCGGCAGGTCTCAAGGATCCGATTGTGTGCAGTGATGCTCCCACGCCGAAATTATTGGCGTTGGTGCTTTAAGGCTAATTGCGCCTGGAATTGAGCAGAGAGTCGGCACACATTGATCCTTGTCTGAGACGGCTGAAGCAGCACATCACCGAGATGCCTGCTCATCAGTGGTTCTGCATAAGTAAAGAATGACACTCTGCAGACGCAGACCAGATACAAAAGTACGGGCACCCAAGCGGTTATGTTGAATTGGAGGGCAAGCGCTGTATCATTCGCGCAGGCATCAGCATCTTGGGTGGCAATTTTCCCATGCCGATCAGCATGGTTTGCTCGGCTTTGTTTCAGGTATGAAGCATTGGGCCGAGAAATATGCTTGGGGTATGGCGAAATAGTGGCGGAACGGGTGGTGGAAGTGAAATTGTCAAACCTGTATCAAACTCAAAACAGATTCGTTGAGGCATTCATCCCGGCGAGCTGAAGGCCACCCTGTTATTGGCACATGCACTGTACGATGGTAAAACACGGAAGAACTTACTAAATGAATTATCCATGCCCATGATCAGCACCGCAGCAGCTCAGGAATCGACAGTGGCCACAACCGGCGAGTGGTATCTGGTGCAATGCAAGCCCAGACAGGACGAGCGTGCAGAAGAAAACCTTATACGCCAGGGTTATGGGTGTTCACGGCCCACATGCAGGCGTGAGCGAACCCTGCGTGGCCAGATGCACTACGCTGAGGAATCGCTGTTTCCTGGCTACTTGTTTATACATATGCCTGAAGGTGCCAACTGGGCTCCTCTACGCTCCACCCGTGGCGTAGCTCGCGTGGTGGCCTTTGGTGGTCGGCCGCTGGCAGTCGGTCACGAGCTGATTATGCAGCTGCAGAGTCGCGCGAGTACTCATATTATCGCCAAATTTAACCCTGGCGATAAAGTCACCATCCTTGATCAAGGTTTCGCAGGTGTTGAGTCCATTTTCATGACAATGGACGGCGAAGAGCGGGTCATCCTGCTTATTAACTTGATGAATCGTCAGCAACAGATCAGCCTGCCTTTGGCGAGTATCGCCAATCGTTGAATAAACGCAGACTAAAGCCGGGGCTATCAATAGTCTTACAACCGTTCTCAGGAAATCGACGAAGAGTCCTGGGGCGGTAGCGTACTTTTTTAAAACTAAAATTTATCTCATCACCGGCCAGCGCTGCGAGTGGTGCATTCGAATAATTAAGGAAGTGCTTGAAACATGATCTCGATCAAGCGTAAAGGCATCATTCTTGCTGGTGGCTCGGGTACGCGCCTGCATCCGCTCACGCTGGGAGTCTCTAAACAGATGCTGCCGATCTACGACAAGCCGATGATCTTTTACCCGCTGTCTGTTTTGATGCTGGCGGGGATACAGGAAATTCTGATTATTTCTACTCCGGAAGATCTGCCAAGTTTTGAAAAATTGCTAGGTAATGGCAGTCATTATGGTATTGAGCTCAGTTATGCCGAACAACCTAGTCCCGACGGACTGGCACAAGCCTTTATTATTGGTGAGGCCTTTATTGGTCAAGATCCGGTCTGCCTGATTCTGGGTGACAATATTTTCTATGGACAGCACTTCTCGGACAACTTGCGCTCAGCAATGTCAAAGACGGTAGGTGCTACAGTTTTTGGTTATCACGTCAGTGACCCCGAGCGTTTTGGCGTCGTGGAGTTTGACAGCTCTGGCCAGGCGCTTAGCATCGAGGAGAAACCGCCTAAACCCAAATCGAACTATGCAGTGACCGGGCTGTATTTCTACGACAACCAGATTGTTGAGATAGCGAAGATGATCTTGCCCAGCACGAGTGGACACCCCGTTAAGCGATAAACTGCAACGAGGTGAACCATGGCAAGAACCGCTACCCCGATGAAACAGAACCGTACCCGTCACTCCCAAGCCTTCAAGAATGAAGCGTTGGCGCTGGCCGAGCGAATTGGCGTTAGTAAAGCGGCCGAACAGCTTGGTCTTCATGCGTCTCAGCTCTATGGCTGGCGCAGTAAGCAGCAGCAGACCCTGAGCAGCAGTGAGCGCGAACAGTCACTGGCCGACGAAAACGCCCGCCTCAAGCGGCTCCTGGCCGAGCAAGCCGAAGAACTGGCCATCGTAAAAAAGGCCGCGGCGTACTTTGCGAAGAGCCTCAAGTGAAGTACGCCTTCATGAGGACACATGCCCCAGCGTTTCCGGTGAAAGCCATGTGCCGTGTTCTGGGTGTCGCCCGCAGTGGTTTCTACGCCTGGTGCTCACGCGAGCCATCCACACGCCACCAGCAACGGGCCGAGCTGGATCAGCGGGTCGCGCAAGCGTATAACGCCCGTAAGGGCCGCAGTGGCGCCCCGCGGCTGTGCCATGACCTGTGGGAAGCCGGGCTGCGCTGTAATCGCAAGACGGTTGCAGCCTCGATGCAGCGACAAGGCTTACGCGCCAAGGCGGCCAAGAAGTTCAAGGCCACAACCAACTCCCGACACTCGCTCCCGGTGGCAGAGAACCTGCTCAAGCAAGACTTCACAGCATCAGCACCCAATCAGAAATGGGTGGGCGACATCACCTACCTGCACACGGACGAGGGCTGGCTGTATCTCGCCGTAATCATTGATCTGTACTCGCGCATGGTGGTCGGCTGGGCCATGAGCGAACGCATGACGGCTGACCTGGCCTGCGATGCTCTGCACATGGCGCTGTGGCGGCGAAAGCAGCCAAAGGGAGTGATCGTACACAGCGACCGCGGCAGTCAGTACTGCTCAACGGCTTATCAGGGTCTAATCCGCGCTCATCAGCTGCGATGCAGTATGAGCGCGAAAGGCAACTGCTACGATAATGCGTGTGCGGAGAGCTTCTTCCACAGCCTGAAGGTCGAATGCATCCATGGCGAGCGCTTCATGAGCCGCGCCCAGATGCGTGAAACCGTGTTTGAATACATCGAAACCGACTATAACCGCCAGCGGCGACATAGCACGCTGGGGCACATCAGCCCGCAAGCCTACGAGGCCCGGATGAGTGCTTGAAACTGTGTCCACGGTTGCTGGGCAAGATCAAGAAGATCAAACCTTCGGCAAGGGGCGAGCTTGAGATTACCGATGTCAACCAGGCATATCTAGAACAGAAAGAACTGAGCGTTGAAATATTGGGGCGCGGGTTTGCCTGGCTTGACACTGGGACCCATGAATCACTGCTGGAGGCGAGTCATTTTGTCCATACCATTGAGAAGCGCCAGGGATTGAAGGTTGCTTGCCTGGAAGAAATTGCATTCAACAATGGCTGGATAACCTCTCAGGTGTTGGCTGAGCAGGCCGAAAGATTTAAAAAAACCGGTTACGGACAATACCTGGGCAAGCTGTTATCTGAGGGGAGCGGTGCATGAAATTTATGCCATCAACATTGCCTGGCGTGGTGATCATCGAGCCGGACGTTTACGAAGATGAACGCGGCTGGTTGAATCGCCCCAGGTTTCCTAGACACTCTCCAGGCTCGCTGCGTAACGCTTTTCAAACTCTACCGGTGACAGCTGAT
>NZ_WIWH01000024.1:0-90726 GCF_009600035.1 Pseudomonas sp. FSL R10-2964
GTTGTTTGGTCATCTGACACCTCGATCTGGCGAGCATTCTCGCCTAAATGGGTGTCCGGTTTCATTAGACCACTACACCTGGTGTTCGGTATAGGTTGGGGAATTGCGGGAATCTGCCCTGGGCCAGCCGTCGCTATTCTGCTTACGGGGCACAGCCAAATCATCATATTTGTACTTGCCATGTTGGCCGGAATGTACTTGTTCAACCTATTAGAACGTCGCGCACGATCTGATTAGGCTGAAACCGTGGACGCGAGTGTTGGGAGCACAGTCAGACTCTCTAAGCTGCTGACCAGGTTGAACGATCCATTAGTCTTCTTTTCCTCTGAGCGAGCCTTGCTGGCCTAGAGGTGATTAAAACTTTCGCTGATGGCGTTTAGCTTTGTGATTGAACTAGCAAGGCTATGCTGAAAATTCTAATACCTGACTCGGCCTTCGTTCGAATAATAGAACCAAAATAACGGCGTAGGCCGGTTTTTTGTTTTCGGATTGGGCTGCGTGAGCGATTCAGCCATAGATGACAGGCTCCACGAGGTCACCCTATGCGACAGTTCACACGCCTAACGCTAGGCACCAAGCTTAACAAACCTTTATAAGGTCAAGGGCAAGATTAAGCATCTGTTTTGGGTGATCAACGGCAATTGGGTTTCGTGAAAGTGCCCTTTCGTGGGGGGGGGGGATGAGAAGCACGGATTATTTGATCACTCTACTTGCTCTTTCCGATTATCAGCTTTTAGCGGCTGGTGCTGACTTCATAACGCTTCACTAGAAAGGATTACACTTGAGAAATGCAGCTTGGAGAGTGTCTAGAAAAGCCGGAGCGATTCAGAGCTCGTGCTTGGAGTGAAGGTGCTTCTGGAGGATATGGGGAAAAAAGTCTATGTGGATTGGATGAATGATCCTGAGCTGGATCGAAGCCAGGTGAATAAACACACGGCAGAGCGCCTGCGTGCTCGGATGAACCAGTCAGATTCGCTCCTTTATCTCGCTTCTGACAACGCATCCAACTCCAAATGGATGCCGTGGGAGCTGGGCTATTTTGATGGTCATAAGCCGGGCAAGGTCGCTATCCTTCCAGTTTTGGATAAGGCAGATCAGAAATTCGAAGGGCAGGAGTATCTGGGGCTATACCCCACAATCGACAAGGACAGCTTGAGTGGCCCGCACAGGCAGCATCGAGATCCTTTCCGGGAGATCGCAGTTCTACGAGGAGGTCTGCCAGGCTACCCGATCCCAGGAATCGGCAAGATCTACCTTTGACCGCTGACACATTTCTCACAACTAGGAGTGAACGGTGATTTTGCTCCTAGTGATTTATCCAACCCGCTCCCACCATCGCGGGCTTTTTTTCGCCAGCTGAAATGAAGAGCTTCATGGCTCCGTGATAAGGACGGGCATTGCCCCACAAGATCTGCCTGTCGGCGTCGTCTCGGCAGCCATTGTCAAAATCTTCTTTATTGCGATCATCTACCGCAGTTGATCGAACGAGGTGAGTGCCAGCAATTCCTAAGGGCGCGCGTTTTGCACGATACGGCTAGATGGGACTCGGGATCATCAGTGCTGGAAGCTGCCTGGTCTTCCCGCTGCCATCTGTTGATAGGATGTTGGGTCTTAGGGGAGTCAGGGCTCGCTCTACATCACGAGCTTGCCATTTCAATTACGCAGGTGCGTGAGATTTGAATAGGTAAACCACTACCACTGCAGTGATGGCCACCAAAACTGCCCCATGGAAGACGATTAGCGTTTTGGAGAACGTGGCCTTGAGCCACTTTTTGAACCCTTGGTCTTTATCGATGACCATGATGAAATCGATTTTGTCTTTTTCAGTCGCTCGGACTTTGTTGTAGAGCTTACGGTAGCAACGCTCGAGCGCCAGGAAGTAGCCATCGAGGCCCCAGAATGCGATTCCGGGGATGTAGGCCAGAAGCGCGAAGCCTTGATCAGCATCCTTCGCCGACAGCGCGAACAGCGCTGAGATCAAGATGATTGACCAGCCCTTGAGTAGGAACGAGTTGGTGGACAGGCGATTGACTACACCTTGAACAAATTCCAGGTGTTTGAGCTTTGCATCCATGGATGTATCCGTTAAAAATTGCGGTATAAATGATCGATTGCTTTTGAGCCTTTAAGACTGGACGCCTGCAGCATCCACGTTCTGAAATCGCTCTCGGCAATAGGGGTTAGGTGGTTGGTGGGAGCGTCATGAGCCACATTAAAATTCTCGTTCGAAACAACTTCGTCGAGCGCACGTTCATGTTTGACCAACATTTTGTAGCGGGAGCGCCGTCGTACTAATGTGCTGAAATTTAGCTCCATATGTATCCATGGAGACAAGGTCTTTTGATCTTCATTCACTGAGTGCTTAAGCGAAATCGATTGGTCTGTGTTCATGAAAATGATCGTGTCGGTCTGATCAATCATGCGCTGCAGCGCGGTGGTCAGAATCATATGCACGTGGGCCGTGGTGCGATTGCGCTCATCGTAATCGTAAGTGATTTGCCCTTCACGACGGCAGTACCTGTTGTCGATGGCCCTCAGCAAGTCGTAAATCGAACCCCAGATACAAGAGTCGATAAATACATTCAGGTTGCACTTTTCCTGGAGCTCCAGCGCGATTTGAATCGCTTCGTTTGCATCTTTGGACGAGTGAGACAGGAAGATGTCTGCGTTCACAGCTGGAAAGAGTGAATCCAGAATGAGCGATGCATCGAATGTGTCTTCATCGATCATTAGCTGAGCCAGATCGTCGACGCGTTTCTGGTTGGCAGCTTTGTAGGCATAGACTTTCGAAAAATCGACGGGGTAAGGGCCGGTGTTGATGCTGAGGTTGAAGCCGCGATCCATTTGAAACTTCCTTAATTTCCGAAAATCCGTTCGTTATTCGGGTCGATTCCTAGAATACTGTTGAAAAGCGAGAAGTAGTCCCCAGACTCTTCAAGTGCCTGGATGACTGGGTCTGACTGCGTAGCGGGGAGGGTGGCCGCAGCTCCGCCGCCAGCTCGTACAACGATCACTTTGG
Source organism: Pseudomonas sp. FSL R10-2964 (assembly GCF_009600035.1). NCBI lineage: Bacteria > Pseudomonadati > Pseudomonadota > Gammaproteobacteria > Pseudomonadales > Pseudomonadaceae > Pseudomonas > Pseudomonas sp. FSL R10-2964. The sequence continues at coordinate 3,020 of NZ_WIWH01000024.1, forward strand.
CTTCCGGGGCTTTTTCCCTGAATATTTCATATTCGTCGATGATGCCCTTCATGCCGCCTATGAATATGCCGACCTCGAACTCGTTATCTTCCAGCATCCGGCGGCGCATGGATAAAATACTGTCTTTCAGCGTTTCTTCTTTGGATACCACCCGGATGTCAGCAAATACCTGGTTCTCGAGGGGGAATTTGTCTTCAAAATATGCAGATTGGTAAATGGTCGCGCATTCGATAGAGTTGAGGCCGAAGCTCTTGCCCGCGGCATATACCATTGGTGTGATTGAAGGGTGACCGCCAAAGACTAAGCGTTGTCGTCCCAGCGCGAGGAGCAAGAGTGACCTCACCGCTATTTGTATTTGGTAGGGATGGCAGGAATCAAAAAATTCTCTGCCGTAGGTTGGCACGCTGGCGGATAGGAATATTGATTTTTTCATTTGCGCCAGTCCACGAACTTCCAACCAGAGTCATAGGGCTTAATCAATCGGACGTCATTCTCAAGATAGTCACTGATCCATGCCATATGTGAAATCCACCTTCTCTCTTCAATGCCGGCGTCATCATATACTACAGCGACAGGCGCGGGATGATTGTCCAGCGTGGCGTCATGCAAAGTATAGGTCGTAGGAACCCCGAGGGCAGGATAGACGTAAATGGGATCGCCAAATTTCGGCTTTACGGTGATGCTACGGCGTAGTGAACATCCTTCGATTGTCGCCTGCGCACGTTTTAGCGATGTGCCGAAGGCATCCATCAGTACGTGGTAACGCGTTGCGACGCCTTCCGCGCGCAAATCCTCAGCAGATCGGCAGATTCGGGCCAGGCATTCATTGGTGAGTGACACGCCTTCAGCCGAGAAATCGTCTTTGCCCAGGCGTAAATCCCGAGTGAACTGGCCACGGTCATCCAAGCCCACATCTGGCCAACCGGCTCTGAGGATAGGGATCCCCCGAAATACAGCGCGAGCGAATTCTGCAGTAGTCCATCGGCTATCAAAATAGCTAGGGGTGTCCAGGTAGATCATGACATCGCTGTCACATAGTTTTTGCCAAAGCACCTCCTGAAAGTGCTCTCCTGGCAAGATCTCATGGGTGTCGAGGAAAACGTCGAACAACCGTTCTGAAAGCGCCGCATAGAGCTGCAACGCTGCGGTGGTAGATTCCGTTCGCCTGTAGCTCAGGAAAACGCGTCGTTGCCGAGGTAACAGTGAAGCGCATTCCAGCAAGCAATTGACAATGGTCTGGATGTCTGAGGAGTCCAGGCCTAGTCCGTTGAGGATCGATACTGACGGTGGAAATTCCCCAGCTAGATGCCCAAGTTTCGACGCGACAGGGATGACAGGGACGCCATCCTTCATCAATTTCGTGATGTGGCTGTCCTGGCCATCAGGAAGAGGAAAGCACAAAGCTGCGGTGCATTTTCCATTAGCGACGCGGTATTCGTCAGGCATGCCTGTATACCAATCGACCTCAACGCCGAGGTTGAGTGACAGTACCGCAAGCTTTGCCTTCAAGGCTTCGTAGAATTCGTCAACGAAGCCGTCGGGAGGCGAACCGAAAATAGCCAAATAGTAAGAAGCTTCGTGCATGGTGTTCTCATTGACAGAACGGTGAGGGGAGGGTGATTAGTGGCGCTTTCTGATCGCTATCGCTTCCTCTACCCACCCGCCAAGATTCTGGGAGATGTTGGCGTACCGCGTCGCACTCTCATAACCCGCTGGATTGTAAGCGCGCACGATGTTGGAAAGCGCGACACCACGCACATTAAAATTGGCGAACGGGTTAATGCCGGCTCTGGAGGTCTGGTTGTTGCGATCAGTTACGCCGTGAATGTAGATCCCGACCAGCCCCATGCCTTTGTTCCAGGCTTGCTCGATTTCGTAGTCAATCCATTTGCGGCCCGCGGTCTGCTCGCCGATGAGCACAATCGCGCAAGAGCAGCCGTTCATTTCGGCAGCAATCCAATTTTTGATTGCCTGTTCGCTTCCATTTTTCACAGCTTCCCAGCCGTTGTCGTAGGCTTCGCGCGAGCCATGAATCGCTCCAATCGAGCGAATTTTCGCAGCTCGCCAGTTATCGGCTTGGTAGTGAAAGCTGTAGAAGCAATGGCGCATGATTCCGTCTCCGCGCAGGTAATGCAGCACCGAGTGGCCTGTGCTGCGAGGGCGTCGATATCATAAGGCCACTACTTATGCGGCGCTACAGCATCTTTGCAAAAGGTTGTGTAGATTAAGTGCTTGAACAGGGAGTTGGCGGACGAGCGTGTGGAGTTCATGTTACGCCGGTTACCCAACAGAATTGGTACTGATGCGATCCGGGAGCCACTATGTTCGCGAGGAAATGGGCCACGATCACCAGGTCAATCCCGGCGAAGCTACTCCTATGGGCCCAGGCTTTAGTTGGTGCTTCAATACGCGATTGGCCTGAACTAGCAATGCGGCACGTTTGAAATCGACATCAACCCTCCGGAGCGATTCGCTACCGAGTACGTCGATCAGGATGACCTTCGCAAGCTACCATTCATACTCCATCGCGAGCTCTTCGGTTCTATTGAGCGCTACACAGACATCCTACTGAAACACCACTCCGACGAGCTTCCAGAGAATGGGGTGGGGGCTGACCGATTCGTCGAGTTCAATTGCTAAGCCGGAGCGCTACCGACGTCGGCTCGACTCGTGATAACGTCGGAATGACTACTTCATATGGAGCTTTTTAATGGCAAAAGTTTTTTTTTCATACAGCCATGATGATGAGGCACTGCGCAATCAACTGGAAAAGCACCTCGCCTCCTTGAAGCACGAGGGGCTAGTTGATTCGTGGCATGACCGGCGCTTGGTCGCCGGAGAGATGGTGGACAACGCTATCGATGCGCAAATTGATGCTGCGGATATCGTATTGCTGCTGGTGAGTGCCAGCTTCCTGAGTTCTCACTATTGCTATTCGGTAGAGATGCAGCGCGCGCTCGCTCGTCATGCTCGTAAGGATTGCCGGGTTGTGCCAGTCATTTTACGCGCGTGTGATTGGACACATAGTGTAGTGGTCTAATGAAACCGGACACCCTTTTAGGCGAGAATGCTCGCCAGATCGAGGTGTCAGATGACCAAACAACGCCGTACCTTTTCCGCTGAATTCAAACGCGAGGCTGCCGACCTCGTGCTCAAGCAAAACTACAGCTTCATCGAAGCCAGTCGTTCACTGAGTGTTGGTGAGTCGGCGCTGCGCCGCTGGGTCGACCAGCTTCAGCAAGAGCGCACCGGCGTCACGCCCCAGAGCAAGGCCCTGACACCAGAGCAGCAAAAAATCCAGGAGTTGGAAGCTCGGATTGCTCGCCTCGAGCGCGAGAAATCAATATTAAAAAAGGCTACCGCGCTCTTGATGTCGGAAGATCTCGAGCGTACGCGCTGATCAATCAGCTAAGCGTCCATGAGCCTGTTGACTGCTTGTGCGAGGCGTTTGAGGTCGCTCGTTCGGGGTACTACGCGCATCGTCTAAGGCGGCGAACACCAGATGTTGAGCGGCTCAGGCTGCGTAGCCGAGTGAGCGAGTTGTTCACCCAGGGCCGAAGTGCTCCCGGCAGTCGAAGCATCACGTTGATGATGCAAGAAGAAGGTGAGCAAATTGGACGGTTTAAGGTACGCAGGCTGATGCGTGAGCTGGAGTTGGTCAGCAAGCAGCCAGGATCACACGCCTATAAAAAGGCGACAGTCGAGCGGCCGGATATCCCAAATATATTGAACCGAGAATTTGATGTCGAAGCGCCCAACCAGGTCTGGTGCGGCGACATCACCTACATCTGGGCACAGGGGAAATGGCACTACCTTGCGGTTGTCATGGATCTTTACGCTCGCCGAGTGGTGGGCTGGGCGTTATCAGAAAAGCCGGATGCAGACTTGGTGATCAAGGCGTTGGATGTGGCTTACGAGCAGCGTGGCAAGCCGCAAGGCCTGCTATTTCACTCAGACCAGGGATCCCAATATGGCAGCCGCAACTTTCGCCAGCGGCTGTGGCGTTATCGCATGCGTCAGAGTATGAGCCGCCGAGGAAACTGCTGGGATAATGCGCCGATGGAGCGGGTTTTTCGCAGCTTGAAAACAGAGTGGATACCAACCACTGGCTACATGACCGGCCACCAGGCTCAGAGAGATATTAGCCAGTACCTGATGCATCACTACAACTGGATCCGACCTCATCAATTTAACGATGGATTGGCCCCAGCGAAAACGGAAGAAAAACTCAAAACCGTGTCCGGGATGAGTTGACCACTACACAATGTCAACCGTCCTAGCAATTCCAGCTTTTAAAAGGCCATTTGTTGTCACCCCCTAAAAAATCCCCCCCGCCTCAAGCTTAAGTCGAGCCTTAATAGTATAGCCTTCCTGTGCTCACTTCTTAAATTGACGATCTGTCAATAGATAACCTAAATAAATGAGACGGGCGGTCGTTGACCTCTCCGCAAAAAACAATGAGCATGTATTGACACCAGACAGCCCCAGGACGTGCGAAAGGTGAAACCTATTGACTTTAAAGGGTATTTTTATGCGCTTGCCACAAAATAGCGATTACGTCCCGGCTAAAGAAGCTGCCGCAATTCTCGGCCTTTCTCCTGAGACCCTTCGCTTTTGGCGGTACACCGGCAAGTACAAAGACATGCTGCCACCATTTATGCACGTCAGCCGGAAGATCTTTTACAAAAAAGCTGATGTACAGCGATTTTCCGAAATAAGCATGAGCGCCGCCTAACACCAGCCTGGTGTTTTATTCGCGGTAGAAAATAAGGCGCACCGTCTTTGGTTGAGGCGGTGCGCCTTTTCTTTTGCGCGATCACCTCTCCTACCTCATCACCAAAGATCCACTTGGAAGCCGCTTGGGAGCTGCTTGCTTGCCGCTTGCCAATAGAGACTGGCGATCAATCAGGAGCTTCTGTGGCTGGCGGGAGCTTATGTGGGCGGTGCGTAGCTTGCTGGAGATTGGACTTTTGAGCGCTGCGGCTCCCTAATAGCTACCAAGCGCTGAGCTGTATGGACTTGGAAAGTATTTTACAGAGAGGAAATCGCTTCAACAGGCTGATTTAATTGAGGTTTTTTTTGATTTTTGTAACGCGGAGGGATGATAGGGGTTGACCCCCGGGGGATTTTAAGTCCCATGCGTCTACCAATTTCGCCATTCGGGCGGTAGCGCTATAAAGCGGGTCACGAAGGAAGGTGCTTTAACAAAAAAGTACTCAGAGCCTGCGCAACAGGTGGACGAATATATAGAGCCTGCGCTCATGAGGCAAGGTCGATAGTGTCCATTGTGGTACATTTTTTTTCTCCGTGCCTGGGTAAAACCGTCGAAAAATCATAGATATATGCACCACGCCGGGGGTGTCCCTGCTGTGTTGAGGGTATTTGCAGCGCTGCTGCGGCGCGTATTCCCGAGTAGGCTAGGCTGCTTGCACAGCTGGGACATGAGTGGGCGTGATGAATACGAGTGTGATTTACGCATTGGCAGCGGCAGCGCTGTTCGGGGCTAGTACGCCATTGGCCAAGCTGCTGGGTACCGAGGTATCGCCGGTGATGCTGGCCGGGCTGTTGTATCTGGGCAGTGGCCTGGGTTTGCTGTTGGTGCGCTGTGTCCGCGATCGGGGCTGGAAGCCCTCGGGTCTGGGTGCCGGTGAATGGCCCTGGCTGCTCGGCGCAATTGTATTTGGCGGGATCCTGGGCCCCGTGGCGTTGATGTTCGCTTTGACCCTCACCAGCGGGGCGACGGCTTCGTTGATGTTGAATCTTGAACCAGTGCTTACGGCACTGCTGGCCTGGGTGGTGTTCAAGGAAAACGCAGACCGGCGAATCGTGCTGGGGATGCTGGCAATCATTGCCGGCGGCGTTGTGTTGTCCTGGCCATCCGGGGCATCTGCGGCGGTGTCGCTTTCCTGGCTTGGGCCATTGGCGGTGGGGTTTGCCTGTTTCTGTTGGGCGGTCGATAACAATCTGACGCGCAAGGTATCTGCTTCTGATGCGCTGTATATCGCGGGCGCCAAGGGCCTTTTCGCGGGGTTGGTGAACTGTGCGATTGCATTGGCTTTGGGGGCGAAGGTTCCGTCGTTTGGGGTACTGAGCCCGACCCTGCTGATCGGTTTCCTGGGCTACGGTGTCAGTTTGGTGCTGTTTGTCCTGGCATTACGCGGCCTGGGGGCGGCGCGCACCGGGGCGTACTTTTCAACGGCACCTTTTCTGGGGGCGGCAATTGCCATTGTGCTGCTGGGCGAGTCGGTATCGCTGCTGTTCTGGCTGGCTGCTGGCTGCATGATTGTCGGGGTCTGGCTGCATCTGACCGAGCGCCATGAGCATGAGCATTTACATCAGCCGCTGGAGCACTCCCATCGCCATACCCACGATGAACATCACCAGCATGAACATGAGCATGCCGCAGATATTCCTGCGGGCAAGGCTCACAGTCATGCACATCAGCATTCGGTCATCAGCCATAACCATCCGCATTTCCCGGATATCCATCATCGCCACCGGCACTGAGCCATTGCGTTTTAAACCCTGATTTCAATGGAGCTATGGATCGCGCATGTTTGAACATATTGACTTCAATTACCTGCTGGCAACGTATGGTTACCTGGCCATTTTTATCGGCTGTTTGCTCGAAGGTGAAACCATTCTGATCCTCGGGGGGATGGCGGCACACCAGCATGTCCTCAAGCTGTTGCCGGTGATTGGTTATGCCAGCCTGGCGGGGATGCTGGGTGATCAGTTGTTGTTCTGGCTCGGGCGTTATTTCGGTGCTCGCCTGTTGCCCCGCCTGCACAAACAGCAGGCCGCTATTGATCGCGTGACGCAGTTGATTGGCCAGTATCCGACGGTGTCCATTTTTTCGGTGCGGTTTTTGTATGGCATGCGCCTGATCGGGCCCATGGTGATCGGTGCCAGCAAGGTCTCGCCATTGAAGTTTCTCTGCATCAATGCCTTGGGCGCGGCCGTGTGGGCAACGCTGTTTGCCAGTGGCGGCTATTGGGCCGGGGAGTTTCTCGAAGGCGTACTGGGCGACCTTAAGCCCTATCGCTTGCCGATTGCCCTGGGCGTGGTCGCATTGATGGTGGTGGTGGTGGCCGTTGCCCGTCACTACAGGGCGAAAACCAGGGCGAAAACCAAAGCGGTCAAATCACTTTGACAGCCCGGCCGATAAACTGGATCGGCCCTGTCGGCTTGCCTGTTGTCGAACCGTTGGGGCCTTCCAGAGTCAGCTCGAAAAGTTGATTGGGCGACAGCGGCGGCAGGCGATCCAGTGGCAGTGACAGCACTTGTCCCGGCTTGACCAGCCCCAGGGACACCGGCCCGGCCCAGTCGTCGGCCTTGGTCCAGAACTCCAGGGCCTTGTCGCCGGGCACTTGCGCGACGCCAAGGGGGATCAACTGGATATGTTCACGATCGTTGGCCTGGATGACCCAGCCGGGTGCCTGACTTTGTGGTGCCACCAAAACCACCACATAGGCGGGCGGCGAGATGGCAGGGGTCACGGACCACAATGTCACGCCCAGTGCCAGCGTTGCGGCCAGGCCTGCGGCCGTCAGGCCGCGCCACAATGGCAGAAGGTTCCACCAACCAGTACTGGCCTGTGTTGGCGAGGCTGGGACATTCAGGGCGTTCAGGCTGCGCTCGATTCTCGGCCACAGCCGCTCTGAAGGCTGTTGCGCCGGGGCAAGGTCGTTGAGGGGCAACAGTCGGGATTCCCAGCGATCGACTGCGGCCTGAAGATCAGGCTCATGGGGCAGGCGTTGATCAAGCGCACGCCGTTGTTGCCCATTGAGCGTGCCCAGCACGTATTCGCCCGCCAAGGCATCGAGATCGTCCGGGTCGCTATTGTCAGGTGTAAAAGTCATCCCATGCACTCGCGCAAGGCGCTCAGGCTGCGTTTGATCCAGGCTTTTACGGTGCCCAGAGGGGTGTCCAGTTTGTTTGCAATTTCTGCATGGGTATAGCCGTCAACATAGGCATGCACAATGCAGGAGCGTCGGGCCGGGTCGAGTTGCTCAAGGCAGCCGTATATGCGCTCGCAGCCATCCGGCCATTGCAGTGGGTCCTGCGTCTGGTGGCGCCCGTCGAGAGTGGCCAGAGGTTGCAAGGCCAGTTCGCTGCTTTCGCTGACTTGAATTTCCAGGCGAGTGTCGCGCCTGCAGTTCAGGGCCAGATGCCGGGTCAGGCTGAAAATCCAGCCTCGTGCAGAACCGCGCCCGGGATCGAAGCTGGCGGCGCGCATCCAGATTTTGATAAAAGCGTCATGCACGATGTCCTCAGCCAGTGCGCTGTCGCGGGCAATGCGTTTGGCTACCCCCAGCAAGCGCGCGCTTTCCTGGGCATACAGGGCCACCAGCGCCTGCTGCTCGCCGCGGGCGCAGGCCAGCAGGCAGGCTTCATAGTCAAATAGTGGCTCAGGTAGTGTCACTGTGTTCCGCCGTTGCAGATGGGACATCTCCGGTCATTGCCCGGTCTCCATCGAAGCAGCGTAGACGATGTAACGCATTAGCGGCTGGCCCAGAAAATGTAATCGGCCTGGTATGGCACTACTTGTCGCTGGCCCTTGTTGGCGGCTGTGCAGGCGCTGGCAGGTGCCGCACCGCCCTTGAGTGCCACACGCTGGATGTAACTCACACCGTTCATGGCACCTTTGCCCTCGGCAGGATTGGCCTTGACCAGTTGATAGGGCAGGTTGCCAGCCCCGGCAGGGGCCACTGCGAGCTGGGTGCCGGTGACTCTGGAACCGTCCAGGGCTTGCCAGGTCGCGGGCGGGCCAAAGTAGCTACCAACTTGTTTACCAGTTGTGTCATTGAGCTGAGCTTTTGGGCCTACAAAAAACCACTCCATTTCGCCTGGAGTGCTGGCTTTTTCTTTGCACTCATATGTGATTTCGCCTACACCAACTGTTGTCATTGCCATCTTGTGGCCGTCGGGAACTCTAATGTTTTCGGGCAAATTCGACTGTGCCCAGGCGCCTTGGGCTGCCACCAGCAGCATGGCGGCAAGTGTCAGGCTGGCATGGCTGATCAAAGGTTTTGCGTTCATGTTCCGATCTCCTGATGGGATAACAGCACGCTGCTGTTACGGGTACTACCCGCAGCAGGAGGATTTGGATGCAGTTGCAAAAAATAAACTTGAAAGGCAAAGTCCGGGAACCCGGTTGCGTGACGGATCCCTTGGCCTAAGCTTTGGAATACAGGCTCAACGCCAAGGGTTTCAAGGCATTGGCAGCACGTTCGCGAAGCCGGTCCGATAATAAAAGGAGATCTGGATGTTTATCCGTTTATTGATCCTTGCTTCTGTGCTGGTTGCAGGCACGGTGCAGGCCGTTGAAGTTCCAAGCCCGCTTGAACAGGATCGCGGCAAGTTTCGCCCGCTGGTAGTGGTCGCCCGTGCAGATGCCGACCCAACCCTGGTCAACCTCAAAAAAGCCCTTGAAGATCCGGCCAACAAGCAGGCTTTTGACCAGCGCAATATGGTGCTCTATACGATTGTGGGCATTACAGGCAAACGCGATGGCAAGGACCTTGAACCCCAGAGCACCATGTCGCTGATTCGCGGGCTCAAGCCGGGGATGATTATCGACAAGGCCAAAGTGATCCTGATCGGCAAGGATGGGGAAAAGAAAGTCGAGACAGTGGGGGATGTTGACCTAGCCGAGCTGTTTAAAACCATCGATGCCTTGCCCGCTGCCGAAAAGGAAACCCAGGCCCCGGTTGCGGTGGAGACGCCGGCCAAGGGCGCAGCCGCTGGCAAATCGACAAAGCCCGCCAAACCGGCAAAAGCGGCTCAGCCCCTGGATGACTGAACACCAGCCAAAAAAAGGCCCGCTGGGGGAAGCGGGCCTAAATGGGATTCACTAAAGGAGTGGATCCAATCTAGGCGCAGCGATGTGAAAGTGATGTGAAAATTGCGCAGTCAAATCATTTGATCGGACAAATGTGTGTGGTCAAAATAATGGCCATCTGTAGCGCAATTCCGGCTCGGTAATCCGATAGTGTGAACACACCGCTCACCAGACTGCCGGATAACAAGATGCCGTTTTCCCTCGAACTGATTTCTGCCTTCGCACTCTTTGCCTTTGTGTCGTCCATCACCCCCGGCCCCAACAACACCATGCTGCTCGCATCGGGGGTCAACTTCGGCTTCAGGCGCACCATCCCCCATGCTCTGGGCATCAGCTTCGGCTTTATGTTCCTGGTGCTTGCGGTTGGATTGGGGTTGGGGGGTGTATTCAAGGCCGTGCCCATGGCCTACACCGTTTTGCGTTATCTGGGGGCGGCGTACTTGCTGTATCTGGCGTGGAAAGTCGCCACTTCGGGGCCGGTGTCCGAGTCGGGTGCGGCCCAGGGCAGGCCACTGGGCTTCTGGGGCGCGGCGGCGTTTCAATGGGTCAATCCCAAGGCCTGGGTGATGACCATTGGTGCAATCACCACCTACACGCCGTCCCAGGGTTACATCGCCAACGTGTTTGTCATCGCGCTGGTCTTCGCCATCATCAACTTGCCCAGTGTCTGCGTGTGGGCCGGTTGCGGCAGTGCGTTGCGCAATGTGCTGACCCGGCCCAAGTGGCTGCTGGCATTCAACCTGACGATGGCGATTCTGCTGGTGGTGTCGCTGTATCCGATTCTGTTTGATGTTCATTGAGCCATTCCTGGCTCAGGGTGGCGGTGTCACCCAGGTACTCCAATAGCCAGCTCATGGCCGGGGAATGGTTGTTCTGTGCCCAGGCAATGCACGAAGGGCTGGCCGGAAAGGGCCGCTGCAGGCTCAGCGCAAGCAGTTGGCCCTGGTCGATCAGTGGCTGGGCCAGATGGGCGGGCACCATGCCGACACACAGACCGTCGCTCAAACAGGCCAGCCCCGAAGCCCAGTCGGGCACCATCATGCGGCGCTGGTTATCCAGGGTCCAGGTGTCGCGTTTGGGCAGGCTGCGTGAAGTGTCATCCATGCACAGTGCAGGGTAGGGGCGCAGGTGCTCATCACCCAGCAATCCGCCAATGGACGCCAGCGGATGCCGCGGGCTGGCGACGCACAGCCAGTGCAGAAAACCCATGTCGCGAAAGGCAAAGCTCCCCGCCACGGGCACTGCACGGGTGGCTCCGATAACCAGATCGGTACGGCCGTCTACCAAGGCATCCCACACACCGTTGTACACCTCGTATTGAACAATCAGTTCCACGTCGGGGAAATGCCGGTAGAAGTCGATGACCATCTGCTGGCAGCGCGGTTTTTTGATGATTGAATCCACGGCCACCCGCAACTGGCCGCTCCAGCCATTGGCAACCTGCTGGCAAAGGCGGCGGGTGCCGAGCATTTTTTTCATGACGTCGCGGGCTTCTTTGACAAACATCCGCCCGGCAGGCGTGAGTTCCACATCCCGGTGACGACGTACAAACAGCGGTACCGCCAGCCATTGCTCCAGTTGGCGCACGGTGTAGCTGACGGCGGAGGGAACGCGGTGCAGTTCCTGGGCTGCGCCACTGAAACTGCCGTGGCGGGCGACTGCATCAATTACATCCAGGGAGTATTCAGACCACATGGGTTTGCCTTCAAAAAATTCGATGCCAGTTGGCAATTATTATCGCTTCACAAGCAAATCCTCAGCTGGATAATGCGCGGCAGTCAACAAATTGTTTGATGGCAAGTTTTTGGGTGCACATGAAAAACACTTTTGGTTTTACCTGTTATCTCGCCGGGCTGAGCATGCTGGGCTACCTGGCAATGGATATGTACTTACCGGCATTTGGCACGTTGCGCAGTGAACTGGGGCTTTCAGCCGGTGCGGTGGGTGCGAGCCTGAGCATCTTTCTGGCCGGGTTCGCGATCGGCCAGTTGCTCTGGGGGCCGTTATCGGACCGCCTGGGGCGCAAACCGGTGTTGTTGGCGGGGTTGTCGCTGTTTGCCCTGGGGTGCGCGGGCATGTTCTGGGTGCAGGACAGTGTGCTGCTGTTGAGCCTGCGGTTTATTCAGGCCATCGGCATTTGCGCGGCGGCAGTAACCTGGCAGGCGCTGGTCATCGACCGATATCCGCCTGACCAGGCCAACCGCGTGTTTGCCGGGATCATGCCGCTGATGGGACTGTCACCGGCACTGGCTCCTTTGCTGGGGGCCGTGGTACTGAGTCACCTGGGCTGGCAAGCGATTTTTGCGGTATTGCTGGGCCTGGCGGTGTTACTGATCGTACCCACGTTGCTGCTCAAGGAAAAACCCCGTGTGGCGCCAAAGGCAGTTAAAACCGGGGTGAGCTATTGGCACCTGCTGTGCACGGCTAAATTCAGTGGCAACGTCATGATCTTCGCCGCATGTTCGGCCAGCTTTTTCGCCTGGTTGACGGCCTCACCCTTTATTTTGGGCGATATGGGTTATAGCCCAAGCGATATCGGTTTGAGCTACGCGCTGCCTACTGTGGCATTTATGGTGGGTGGTTACAGCTGTCGCAGCGCGTTGCAGCGGATCAGTGGGCGGGCGTTGTTACCCTGGTTGCTGGTGGCTTACTGCGCAAGCATGGTCGGGCTGTATGGGGTTGCGACCCAGACCGTGCCGACGCTGACCACCTTGCTGATCCCGTTTTGTTTGATGGCGCTGGTTAACGGTGCGAGTTATCCGATTGTTGTCGCGAGCGCACTGATGCCATTTTCGGAGAACTCAGGCAAGGCGGCGGGTTTGCAAAATACATTGCAGCTTGGGTTGTGCTTTTTGGGCAGCCTGCTGGTGTCGACCTTTATCAGCCAGCCGCTGCAAATCACGGTTGAAGTAATGCTGGCTACGGCGCCGCTGGCGGTGCTGGGGTATTTTATTCAGCGACGCAAGGTGAAGGCGCAGGCATTAGTGGCGTCTTGAGGGGCAGGTCGCCCCGGTGATTTCAGCTCAACGAAAGCGCCGGATATCTATCCGGCGCGTCAGTCAAACCCGGCTATACGCTTGCACCCCCCATTCCAGCTAGGCCATTTGGACGATGTGCCTGTGACTCACCAGTCCGATTATCGAAGGAAGGTTCTGGACGCCTCGCCGAGGAGGCAGCCAGAGCATCCACGATAATAAAAAGAGGACTGGCTGCATGAACTCTGCCCAGCAACTGAATCGTGCAGCGAGGCATCGACCATGCGCTCAATAATTGGCTATCTGGTTTGCCTGATCGTCGCTGTCACCATCGCGTTTACCTTCTCTCCACGTCATGCCTCCGATGTCGCTTCGGCCCAGTTGCGGCCCGATCGTCTGCAAATCAACGGTATGTTGTATCTGGATAAGCGGGTGGTGGCCGTCGGCGAGCGCGGCAATATTTTGCTCAGCGACGATCAGGGGGGCTCGTGGCAGCCAGCGACGGTCAAGCCGCAGCGTGATCTGACCCTTACCGCACTGGTGGCGCTGCCGGATAAAAGCCTGCTGGCGGTCGGCCATGATGGCTGGATTGTGCGCTCCGAAGATGAAGGCGCCAACTGGTCAGAGGTGCGCTTCGACGGCGAAATCGCCGAGCCTTTGCTGGGCATCTGGAGTGCCGGCGGCAATCGTGTCCTGGCGTTCGGCAGTTTCGGCAAATTTTACCAGTCCGGGGATGACGGCCGCACCTGGCAAGCCCAGCCGCTGGAGGTGGATAGCGCTCACCTCAATGGCATGGATGGCGGAACAGACGGTCGCCGCATGGTGGTCGGCGAGCAAGGGCTGGTGCTGCGCAGCGACGATGCCGGGCACAGCTGGCACAAGCTCGAGCCGTTCTATAACGGCTCGCTGTTTGGTGTGGTACGCCTGAGCCCCGATCGTTGGGTGACCTATGGCATGCGCGGCCATGTGTTTGTCAGCCAGGACTTCGGCCAGACCTGGGAACCGGTAAAAGTCGGCAATCAATTGCCGCTCTACGGCCATGTCCTATTGCCCAACGACGGTGGCCTGCTGATTGTCGGTGCTGGCAGCTCGGTAGTACGCCTGGACGGCAAGGGTGAACTGGTCAGCGCTACGCGCTTGCCGGGGCTGGGTACTTTGACTTCGGCGGTAATGGTGGGCTCACGGCTGCTGGTAGGCGGCGAGCGCGGTGTGTTCCAGGGGACTGATGGCGGTGTTGCTGCCCTTGGAGGTGCCCGGTGAGCAGTGAAAACAGTGTTGTAAATCGCACGGTCGAGCGTATTGCCGACTTGCTGATCGTCTGGCGCAAGAGCCTGTTGGCGCTGTTTGTATTATTGACCCTGGCCCTGGGTTACAGCGCCACACACACGCAACTGGACCCGGGCTTTAACAAGCAGATCCCGGTGCGCAATGCCTTTATGGTCAACTTTCTCAACTTCAGCCAGTACTTCACGGGGGCCAACCGTTTTCTGGTCAGTGTGAAGTGGAAAGGCGAAGGCGATATCTATAACCGCCAGTACCTGGAAACCCTGCGCAAAGTCACGGATGACGTGTTTTTTATCAATGGTGTGAGCCGTGCCAGTGTGACGTCGCTGTTCACCGCCAATGTGCGCTATATCGAAATCACCGAGGACGGTTTTTTCGGCGATGTGGTGATGCCACCGCGCTTTACCGGCACGGCCGAAGACTTGTCCCAGGCCCGCAACAACGTCGCCCGCTCCGGACAGGTCGGGCGTCTGGTGGCCAATGATCTGACCTCGTCGATGGTGCGCGCCGACCTGCAGGACATGGACCCGCAAACCGGCAAATCGGTGTCCTATGCCGAGGTGGCCCAGCGGCTGGAAGATATCCGTGCCAAGTACAGCAATGATGATATCGAGATCAACATCGTCGGCTTCGCCAAGCTGGTGGGGGACGTGGTTGAAGGCCTGACGACGGTCATCGGCTTTTTTGTGATTGCCTTTGTCATCACCGCGTTGATGCTGTGGGTGTATTCACGCTCATGGCGCCTCACGGTGGTTGCGCTGGCCGTGGCGCTGCTGCCGGTGGTCTGGCTGTTGGGGTTGCTGCCGTTGCTGGGGCTGGGGATCGATCCGATGTCGATTCTGGTGCCGTTTCTGATCTTCTCGATCGGCGTGTCCCATGCGGTGCAAATGACCAATGCCTGGAAACAGGATGTACTGGCGGGCAGCTCTGCGGTGCAGGCTGCGCACGGCGCTTTTTGCAAGATCTTCATCCCGGGTTCGCTGGCGTTGCTGATGAACGCCCTGGGTTTCGGCGTCATCATGCTGATCGACATTCCCATCGTGCATGAACTGGGCGTGACCGCATGCATCGGGGTGATGCTGATGATCATCACCAACAAGCTGATGCTGCCGATCATCCTGTCGTATCTCAAGCTTGAGCCGGGGGCGATGGCCCAAGGGCTCAAGGTGCAGGGCAAGCACGCGCTGTGGTGGCGGCTGTCGGCGCTGGCCGAGCCAAAACCGGCGCTGGCGGTGTTTGTGGTCAGCCTGCTGCTGCTCGGTGTCGGTGCCTGGAAGGCCCGGGATCTGGCAGTGGGCGATATCGGCGTGGGTGCGCCGGAGCTGCGCGCCGATTCGCGCTACAACCAGGACAACCAGAAGATCATCAACAGTTATTCGATTGGCCTGGATGTGATGTCGGTGTTCGTGCAGGTCAAGGGCATCGAAGAAGGTTGCCTGGCGCCGCAAGTGATGCGCGCCATTGAATCATTCGACTTCCAGATCCGCAGCGTGGCGGGTGTGCAGTCAGTGCAGAGCGTGGCAGGCATGGGTAAAGCCGTGATTGCCGGCAATAACGAAGGCAACCCGCGCTGGTCGGCGATCCCCGGTTCCGAGCGCGGCCTGAGCCAGGGCTCTCGCGCTTACATGCCGGACGACGGCCTGGTGACCGAAGGCTGCCAGCGCATGCAGATCCTGGTGTTCCTCACCGATCACGAAGGGTCGACCGTGAGCCATGTAGTGGACGAAACCCAACGCATCATCGGCGGCTTGCAAGGGCCAAACGTGGAGTTTCTGCTGGCCGGTGGCAACGTGGGGGTGATGGCGGCGTCCAACGAAGCGGTCAAGCAGGCCGAGGTGGTGATGCTCGCGGCGCTGTTCGGTTCGGTGGCGCTGTTCTGCTGGCTGACCTTTGGTTCATTGCGCGCGGTGCTGTGCATTCTGGTGCCGCTGGCCATCGTCGCGATCCTGTGCAACGCCCTGATGGCGACCCTGGGCATCGGCCTGAAAGTCGCGACCTTGCCAGTGATGGCACTGGGCGTGGGGGTGGGAGTCGATTACGGGATCTATCTGTACGAGCGGATTGCCCATGAAATGGCTGACGGCAAGGATCTGCGCACGGCGTTCTACCAGGCCATGTGCCAACGGGGTACGGCGGCGGTGTTTACGGCGCTGACCATGTCCATCGGCGTGTGTACCTGGGCCTTTGCTCCCCTGAAGTTCCAGGCTGATATGGGTGTACTGCTGTCCTTCATGTTTCTCGTCAACGTGCTCGGCGCAATCTTTTTGCTACCGGCGCTGGCGGCCTGGTTCAATTTGGCACGACCGTTGGTCAAGGTCAAAACCCGCCCGGCGCAAGCGACCGCCGGGCATTATCCGCTCAAGCCGAGCGTTGCTGCGAAGGACTCTTCAAACCGCTGAAGCAGACAGCTTGCCGGGCTTGTATGACGGCAGGCATACAGACACACTGAGTCGCTTTTGCACAGCTTTACGGATGTGGTGCAAAGGTTAGCCGCTAGTCATAAGAACAATAAAAAGGGCCGGTCATGAACCTGGCCCGAAGCGAGGATAAGTCCGTGGATACAGTGACCTTGAATCACCAGACCCTGGCCGGTCTGGGGCTTGAACTGGCCGATTACGATCAGATGGTCGGCAGCTTTTATGACGGTGCCCTGGACCCCAAAATAATGGGTCGTACCTTGTGTACCGTGCGTGGCATGTTCCGGGCCAACTACGCCACCCTGATCCTGCGAGTGCCCGATCAGCCCGATCTGGGCTTGATGATCGTTGCCGGAGATATCGAAGGCGAGGGCGAGCTGACCTATCAAACCTATCCGCAAACCAATACCCCCTTTGTCGGGCAGGCGCTGGACCAGGTATTTACCGTCGAAGACCTGATGAGCGAGAGCGAGTGGGTGCAGTCGGCCTATTTCAAGGCCTACTGCGGTCCGCAGAATGTCTATCACGTGATGGGCGCCGACATTTCCACGCCCGATGGCGGCAAGCTGCGGTTTCGCATCACCCGGCCAAAGTCTTCCCCGGCTTTCTCCAGTGCCGAGCGTGCCCTGTGCAGCAGTTTTCTGCCGCATTTGCGCCGCGCCCTGCATCTGCACAACCTGCTCGATCGCAGCGAGTCCATGAGCGAGTTGTACGCCCAGGCCATCAGCCGCCTGTCGGTGGCGACCATCGTGCTCGACGAAACCGGCAAGGTTCTGCGCCTCAACCCGGTGGCCGAAGAAATCCTCAAGAACGCTGATGGTCTCAAGCTGGTGGGCGGCAGGCTGGAAGCCACTTACCCCAGCGACAACCGCGAGCTGCAACGCCTGGTCAAGCACGCTTTCAGCCAGGAAGTGCGTGAGGGCGGGGCGACAGCCGATGCGATGTCCGTGACCCGGCCTTCGGGTCAGGTCAGCCTGGGGCTGGTGGTCGAGGCCATTCCGTCGCTGGAGTGGGCCGAAGGCAAGAGCAAGCCGGCGGCAGTGATCTATATCCGCGACTCGGTAGGCAAATCGCTGGCCAGTGAAGTGGTGACCAAACAACTGTTCAACCTGACCAAGGCCGAGACGGCGCTGGCGATGGAACTGGCCAACGGCTTGTCCCTGGAGGAAGCGGCGGAAAACCTGAATATCCGGCGCAACACCGCGCGGGCGCATTTGCGTTCGATCTTCTCCAAGACCGGTGTGCGCCGCCAGACCGAGCTGGTGAGGATTTTGCTGAACAGCGTGGTCGCGTTGGGAAAGCCCAAGTGCGCCTTGCGAGCGGCTGAGTCCGTGGTGGTGCCGGCGCCACAACTGGCGCGTCCGGTTCGTAAAAGCGCTTAAGGATTTATGCCCGCCGGCGAGGGTGTTTGCGCCACCGCCGGTTTTTCGTCAGCCAGGCCGCCTGCGCCTGCATCATCAAGGAAAGTCTTATGCCAGTTACTGCTGTCAGCGGTTCCGCTTCCGGGATCGGCGCCGCCGTGTGCGCGCAATTACGAGCTGCGGGCCACCGGATAATCGGAATTGACCGTGGCAATGCCGAAGTGGTCGCTGACCTTTCGACCCGTGCCGGGCGCCAGGCGGCAGTGGCGCAGGTGCTTGAGCAATGCGGCGGGGTGCTCGACGGGCTGGTGTGCTGCGCCGGGATCGGGGTGACCGCACCTTCCAGCGGCATCGTGCTGGCGGTTAACTACTTTGGCGTCAGTGAACTGCTTGATGGCCTGGCCGATGCGCTGGCCAAGGGGGAGAACCCGGCTGCACTGGTGATCGGTTCAGTGGCGGCCACCCATTCGGGTGCCGAGCAGGAACCAATGGTTGCCGCGATGCTCGCCGGTGACGAGGCGAAGGCGTTGGAACTGGCCAATGCCCTGGGTCAGACGCACCTGGCCTATGCCGGTTCCAAGTATGCGGTGACCTGTGCCGCGCGGCGCAAGGCGGTGCAATGGGCCCCGCAAGGTATCCGTTTGAACGTGGTTGCACCGGGCGCGGTGGAAACCCCGCTGCATCAGGCGGCCAAGGACGATGCGCGGTTTGGCAAGGCCGTACGTGAGTTTGTCGCACCACTGGGGCGCTCGGGCACTCCTGAAGAACTGGCCCGGGTTGTGGCTTTTGTGCAATCGACGCAGGCCAGTTTCATGACCGGCAGCGTAGTGTTTGTCGACGGCGGCATGGACGCAATGGTGCGTACACAGCGTTTCTGACCGCTAAGGGGCTTTTATGAACAAAGTGGCATTTATTACCGGCGCCAGTCGCGGCATTGGTCGTGCAACCGCGCTGGCCTTTGCCCGTGCAGGTTTTGATCTGGCCATCAGTGCGCGCAGCCTGGACGAAGGTCAAAGCCATGCCCACGGTTTGCGCAACCCGGATGGTACGCCGCTGCCCGGCAGTTTGAGTGCCACCGCAGCGGCAATCCGTGAGCTGGGACGCAAGGCGCTGGTGGTGCCCATGGACCTGCTCGACAGTGAGTCGGTACTGGCCGCCAGCCAGGCTGTGTTTACCGAATATGGTCGGGTGGATGTTCTGGTCAACAATGCCATCTACCAGGGCAGCGACCTGAATGTACCGTTTATGCAGTTGCAGCCCGAGACCCTGGAGCGAGTCTTTCAGGGCTATGTGATGACACCGTTCTTGCTGACCCGGGCGGTGGTCAGCCAGATGCTCGAGCAGGGCGGCGGTGTGGTGATCAACGTCACCTCCGGTGCTGGAGAAACCGATCCGCCGGTGGCAGCGGGCAAGGGCGGCTGGGGTTACGCCTATGGTGCGGGCAAGGCGGCAGTGTCGAGGCTGTCGGGCATATTGTCGGTGGAACTGGGGGAGCAGGGGATTCGTGCCTACACCCTCAACCCGGGTGTGGTGACCACTGACGCATTGCGCGCCACCATTGGTGACAAAGGCGTCATTGCCCTGCGTGCAGGCTCTGCGCCGCCAGAGGTACCAGCAGCGGTGATGCTGTGGCTGGCCACCCATGAAGGGGCGGTTGATCACCAGCGCAAGACCATCCACTGCCAGCCGTTTGCCCGTGAACACGGGATTGTCGAGGATTGGCGCTAAGCGCTCCCTCACCCTGACCCTCTCCCATGGGGAGAGGGGACTGACCGCACGCGGCCCAAAGATCACCGCAAACCAGCTCCCTCTCCCTGCGGGAGAGGGTTGGGGTGAGGGCAGCCCCTCTAGTCCATCTGAACGATGAGCCCACCCCGAACCTCGGTGAAGATCATCGGGTAAAGCGCCCTGGCCCTTAACCTGAGGAATAATAAAAATGACTAAACTCGCACACATCCACGTCGAGAATGCTTTGTCGCCCCGCTATGGTCGCGGCTGGCATTGCCTGGGCGAGGCAGACGAGTACCGTGATGGCAAGCTGCATACCCTGAATGTGTTCGGCTCGCGACTGCTGGCATTTGCCACGTCAAAGGGCGAGATCAGTGTGCTCGACGCCCATTGCCCGCATATGGGCGCCGACCTGTCCCAGGGCACTATCGAGAATGACCGTGTGGTCTGCCCCTTTCACCACTGGCAGTACGAAGCCAGCGGCAAGTGTGTCGAGATCCCTTACTGCAAGCGCATTCCGCCCAAGGCCAAAACCCGTGCCTGGCAGACCTGCGAGGTCAACAATCTGCTGTTTGTGTGGAACAACCCTGAAGGCAAACCGCCCGCCGAAGATGTGGTGATCCCCCATCTACCGGAGCTGGACAGCGATGAGTGGCTGCACAGCTGGCATATGGACAAGCTGATCATCGACACCAACCCGCGCGAGCTGGTCGACAACCTGGTGGACGCCCAGCATTTCGGTCCGGTACATGGCACGCCGACCAAGTATTTCCACAATGTGTTCGAGGGGCATATCGCTCAGCAAATCTTCCATGGCGACTCCGAGCGGCTGGGCGGTGACCTGGTGGCCGAGTCGGCCTATTACGGCCCCGCGACGCACCTGACACGCATGAGCGCGGTGTTTGAAGGGCTGGAAATAAAGTCCATCCTGCTCAATTGCCACGTGCCGATCGGCCCCAACAGCTTTGAACTGCGTTTTGGCTGCATGGTAAAAAAAGTGCCGGGCTGGACCCATGAACAGAACGAAGCGCTGGCCGTGGATTATGTGCAGCGTAACCGCGACTCGTTCTATCAGGACGTTGATATCTGGACGCACAAGGTGCGCATCAACAACCCGGTGCTGGCCGAGGGCGATGGCCCGGTCTATCAGCTACGCGAGTGGTACCAGCAGTTTTTCACCGACGAAGAGGGCGTGCCGGCAAGCATGGCCGAGCGTCGTGAAATCACCACGGTGGATAACCGCTGATTGATTGCCTGAGCCACGGGCAGTGCCGCTGGCGCTGCCCGTCCAGCGGCAAGTTACTGCTGGCTTTTTGATCCGTGCTGCTTAAGATGGCCGTCATCGATACGTCATCGGGCATGGAACAGGGCCAATGCTGAACAAGGACACCATCTCCATTCATCTGGTGCGTGAGGCGCTGCTGCAAAGCTGTGCGCCGGGCAGTGCCACCGATGAAGTGCTGCACAAGGTCGGCATCGCGCGTGAGTTGCTTGACCAGCCGGATGCCCGTGTACCGGCCATGGTCTATGCGCGGATGTGGCGGTTGCTGGCGCGGCGCCTGGACGACGAATTTTTTGGCATGGACCCGCGCAAGTTGCGGGCCGGCAGCCTGGAGTTCATGTGCCGCTCGGCCATGGCGCAGCCAACCCTGGCCCGGGGGCTGGAGGTGGTACTGGGGTTTCTGTCGTTGATGCTGGAGCGTTTGCCTGCACGCCTGGTGCGTCAGCAAAGCGTGGCCGAGATTGTCCTGCACGAGCCTGAGCAACAGGCCAGCCGTGGTTTTACCTACTTTGCCTACTGGATGATCGTGCACGGTGTGGCCTGCTGGCTGGCCGGGCGCAGGATTCCGATTCTGGCCATTGAGCTGCGTTGTGCTGCGCCCGATTACTGCGAAGACTACGAAGTGATGTTCTCCGAGAACCTGCGTTTTGAGCGGCCACGCACGCGGATGATTTTTGCCGCTGATTGCCTGGATGCACCGATCAAGCGCAGCGATCAGGAGTTGAAACGGTTTTTGGCCGAAGCACCGGCCAATATTCTGGTCAAGTACCGCGACCCGCAAAGCCTGGCCAGTCAGATAAAACAGAATCTGCGCCAGTTGCCGGCCGTGCAGTGGCCCGAGACCCAGGGCATGGCGCAGAGTCTGTGCATGTCGGCATCGACCTTGCGCCGTCGCCTGGCGGACGAAGGGCAAACCTTTCAGGGGCTCAAGGACAGCGTGCGCAAGGAGCTGGCAATCGGCTGGCTGGCCGAGCCTGAGCACAGCTATGCCGACATTGCCCAGCGCCTGGGCTTTGCCGATACCAGCTCATTCTACAAGGCCTTTCGCAAATGGTCGGGGACCAACCCCGGGCATTACCGCGGGTTGATTTTGGGCGCGGTTTGAAAACCATTGGCGCCTCTGACTCTTCTGTCCCCTGAAGAGACTCTGTTGCCGATCAAGCCTTTTTGTGGGAGCGAGCCTGCTCGCGAACGACCTTCGCGAGCAGGCTCGCTCCCACAGTCGTCGTATATACGGGCTACAGCGTCCTGATCGAGTTGCTGATCCCGCGGGCGCACTGAATCACTGTAGAGGCCAGTTTTTCTTCGGCTTCTTCCATGCTCCAGCGGCTGCTGGGCACCACCACATGCACCGCCGCGACCGGCAGGCCGTTACTGTTGAAAATCGGCGCGGCAATGGTCATGTCACCCAGAAACATCTCTTCCTTGTTGGTGGCATAGCCCTGTTTGCGGCTGATCTGCACCCGTTCAAATATGGCGTCGGCATCGGTAATTGTATGGCGTGTCAGTTCGATCAGCTGGCTGTCTTGCAGCACACCACGGATTTCATCATCTGCCAGGCCACTCAGGTAAGCACGCCCGCCACCTGTGCAGTACATCGGGATACGGCTGCCGATAGGCATATGGATCGGGATAAATTTCGGTGCGACGAAACGTGACACGTAAACCATGTCCAGTCCGTCGGGCTCGGTCAGGTTGACCGTCTCGCCGGTGATCTGGTTGAGCTCGGCCAAGTAGGGGTTTGCCACATCTACCAATATATCGGCGGCCAGATAGTTGTAGCCGATCTCCATAACTTTGGGCGTTAACTGGAAGCGCCGGCTTTGCGGGTGTTTGCGTACATACCCGAGTTCCTCAAGGGTATGCACCATGCGTTGGGCCGAGCTTTTGCTGATGCCTGCCACCAACGCTATATCTGCCAGGGTCATGGTGCGCCGCGCCGCGCCGAAACCGCGAAGTACGGCCAGGCCCTTTTCCAGTGACTGGTTGAAAAGAGGGTTGTTGTTATCGCTCATGGCGCATCCTTGGCTTGTTTCAGGCCTATAAGTATCGATATGCGATACTTATAAATCTCTTTACGATTTAAGTAAATTGATTATAGTCGATGGCGGCATTTTGCACCAGAGGCTGCAGGGGTTGTTGAGTGCCGTATCGCAACAATAAAAGCGACCACAGGGAGATTCGCTATGCACAAACCTTTTCAAGTGCTGACGCTGGTATGCGCAATGGCTGCCGGGTTGATTGGATCAGCCAGCGCTGTTGCAGAGCCTGTCTATAAGGTCGGGGCGACAGCAACGGGCATCCCGTTCACCTTCCTCGATATCAAGAGCGGGAAAATCCAGGGCATGATGGTCGATGCGGCCGAGGCGGTGGGCAAGGCTGGCGGGTTCGACACCGAGATCCAGCAAACCACCTTTGCGGCTCTGATCCCTTCGTTGACCACCAACAAGATCGACCTGATTTCCGCCGCCATGCTCAAAACCCCAGAGCGTGAAAAGGTTGTGCAGTATTCCGATCCGATTTTCAGCTACGGCGAAGGCCTGATCGTCAAATCTGACGACCCTAAAGAATACAAAACCATGGATGACCTGGCCGGTGAAGTGGTCGGCGCCCAGGTTGGTACGGTCTTTCTCGATGCGCTGAACAAACACGGCGGCTTCAAGGAAGTGCGCAGCTACGACTCCATTCCTGACCTGATGCGGGACCTCAAGCTGGGCCGTATCAAGGCGGCATTCGGTGATCGCCCGATCATCGCCTACCAGTTGGCCCAGGGTAAAAACCCGGACGTAAAACTGTCGAGCACCTATGTGCCGGTGGTGATGGGCGACGTATGCCTGGTGATGCGCCAGGGCGATGCCGAGAAGCTGGCGCAGGTCAACAAGGGCATTGCCGCCATCAAGGCCGACGGCTCGCTGCAACGCATCATCGAGAAGTGGCAACTGAACTGATGATCCTGTGGCCCCCGTGTTGCGGCGGGTCACTTCTTGTAGCGGTGCGCAGGTAGTTTATGTTTCTCCAGGACGCGTTGGACTTTCTTCCAATTCTGCTCAAAGGCGCAGTAGTCACTGTGCAGGTCACTGCAGGTTCGTTCCTGCTCAGTTCAGTGATTGGCTTGCTGTTTGCGCTGATGATGGTTTCCAAGATTCGCACCATCGCCTTGTTCGCCATCGGCGTGGTCAATGTGATTCGCGGGCTGCCGATCATCGTGCAGCTGTTTTATATCTATTTTGTGTTGCCCGACTTCGGTATCCAGCTCAGCGCCATGCAGGCGGGCGTGATCGGTTTGGGCATTGCCTATTCAGCCTATCAGGCCGAGAACTTTCGGGCGGGGATCCAGGCCATCGACCTGGGCCAGATCGAAGCCGCCGAGTCGTTTGGCATGCGCGGTCTGCTGATCATGCGCCGGATTGTGCTGCCCCAGGCATTTCGCATTGCCTTGCCGCCCTATGGCAACACGCTGGTGATGATGCTCAAGGACTCCTCGCTGGTGTCGACCATCACCGTGGCGGAAATGACCCGCCAAGGGCAACTGATTGCGTCTTCGACCTTTGAAAACATGACGGTCTACACCCTGGTTGCGTTGCTCTATCTGTCGATGAGCTTGCCGCTGTCCTATGGCTTGCGTCGTCTGGAAGGCCGCTTTGCGCTGCGGAGGCGTACATGAAAGCACCCTCGAAATTGATCTTGCCACCTTCCCTCTGGTCCGCTACGGCGCGCCCCGCGGCTCTGACCCAGGCACTGGCGGAAAACAAGCGGGTGGACGTGGCGATTGTCGGTGCCGGGTACACCGGGCTGGTGACTGCACTGCGCCTGGCAGAGTCGGGTGTCAGTGTCTGTGTGCTGGATGCGGGTGAGCCGGGTTGGGGCGCTTCGGGGCGCAACGGCGGGCAGGTCATCCCCGGCCTCAAATACGACCCCGATCAGTTGCTTGAGCGTTTTGGCGCTGAACGTGGCGAGAAAATTATCGAAGCCTGCGGCGGTGCCGCAGATGAAGTGTTTTCGCTGATTCGCGAATATGGCATTGCGTGTGATGCCACGCGCAAGGGTTGGATTCAACCGGCCTTTTCCAGCGCGACGATGAAGACTCTGGAGCTTCGTGCCCGCCAGTGGCAACAGCGCGGTGTAGCCGCCGAGTTGCTGGACAGTGACAGCGTATGCCAGCGCATCGGCACGCACAATTACGTGGGTGGCTGGGTTGACCCGCGGGCTGGCAGCTTGCACCCGCTTAACTATGCTCGCGGCCTGGCCAGGTCGGCACTGGGGCGTGGCGTGATGATTCACAGCGATAGCCAGGTGACGGACTTGCGCCGCATCGGCACGCAGTGGCAACTGACCACCGCACAAGGTCATAGCGTGACGGCCGAGCGTGTGGTGCTGGCTACCAATGGCTATACCGATGGCTTGTGGCCAGGGCTGCGGCAAACCGTGCTGGCGGCCAACAGTTTCCTGATTGCCACCCGACCACTGTCGCCGGAGCTGCGCAAAACCATTTTGCCGGGCGGGGAAGTGTGCTCCGATGCGCGGCGCCTGCTGCTGTACTTCAAGCAGGATGCCCAGGGGCGTGTACTGCTGGGTGGGCGCGGGCCGTTTGCCGAACCGCGGCGTGCCGAAGACTGGGCACACCTTGAACGCTCATTGATCAGCGTGTTTCCGCAGTTGGCAGGCGTGGCGATCGAATACCGCTGGAGCGGGCGTGTGGCGCTCAATCATAGTGTGTTGCCACAGTTGCATGAGCCGCAGCCAGGCCTGTCGATCCTGATGGGTTACAACGGCCGCGGCATTGCGATGGCGACAACCTTGGGCAAGCATCTGGCGGCGCGAGTTTCGGGGGCCAGCAATGACTTCCCGTTCCCTGTCACGCCGATGCGCAGAATTCCCTTCCACAGCTTGCAGCGCCTGTATGTGGCGGCGGGTATCAGCTACTACCGGTTGCTGGATGCCCTGAACGGGAAAAGCAGGGGCAAGCGTCAACAGCCTTGGCGCTTGCCGCTGATCTTCAATCCGCCTTGATCGTTGATACATCCTCGGCCCTGACCTTTATGTGCTTGCCTGCTATATCGACGAACTCATAGAAGCCGTCCTTGTTGGTGGTAGTGGGCAGGTCCTTGGTCAGGTATTGCGTACCGTTTTGCAGGGTCACAACGCTCGGGGTCGCGCAGCCTGCCAGTCCCAGCAAGGCCACTATCAGCAGGGGTAAACCGGTAACCTTGATCTTCATGCATGTACCTTGAGCTGTTCGCAAGTTGGAGATGGGTCGCGCCGGGTTTGTTCGAGCAGCCAGCGCTGGAAAGTCAGTGTGGCATCTGACAGCGTTTTTTGCCGAGAGTGCGCCGGATGATCGGCATTTGTGCTGAAAAATTCAACCGCGCCGCCACCGCGCCGTGATCCCGGTGCGGATGGATCAGATCAGGTCGGGCACGCCCTGGAGCCATTGTTGAGGTCCTGTTTGTCGACGCGACTGAGCAGGCTGGCCTTGCCGTCTTTCCAGGTCAGGGTCAACACATACAACGAGTCAAAGTCGCCACCGGACCAGTCTTCGGTCAACGAGGTCTTCTTGCCCAGCGCCTGACTGGCGACACTGTTGATCAGTTCCGGCAAGTAGCCATGGGACCAGGCGGTGTAGATCGTTGAGCTGTGATACTGGTCGTCGGTCAGCTCTTTGGCCAGTTGGCGGGTATCGTTGGCCGAATACTCCAGATTGATCGGCAAGCCCAGTTTGATGGCGCTCGGGTTGATGGTCATCAACGGCCGTACGTAGCTGTAGGCATCATCATTGGCGCCTTCTTCAACCTGGCGCGAAGGGTTGGCTGCAAACACGTAGTCAGCCTTGCCATAGCGCTGAGGCAACAGGGTGGCCAGGTCAATCGCGCGGTTCAGTCCCTGGCAGGTGAGCTGGCCGAGGCCATCGGCGGGTTTTTCCGCATGGCGCAAAAACACCAGGGTTTGCACACCGTCTACCGGCTGGGCAAAGACGTCATCCGCATGTACCGCCAGCGCAACAGCGCCGGCAATCAGTAACAGCGGGATAGCCGCCAATGCATAGGGCTTGAGTCGAGGTTTAATCCAAACAGACTGGGTCATGGGATTCTTCTGCATACATCTGTTAAGGCTGACTGGCCTGGCACAGTGGGCATGGCAGCCCCTGTGTTGATCCTTGTCATTACTGCAAACCTGAGCCTCTTATCCTTGGCAGAAGCGTTTATTAGATGCCTTTTTCACAATTGGTTCGATTTTACCTGCGCTAGATCGGTAATTGTCCTGCAGGGTGAATGCTATGGTGGCTTTTTTGTATGACAAAATCGTTCACTCTTTAGTCTGGTATTCCTACAGAGGTTTGCGCCATGCTTCCAGCGCCACTGCGAAAACCGAGCAATCCCGTGCATCTTCGAGTACGTGCCTGGCGCGGCCGGGTCGGGCTGGCCATGGTGGCGAGCCTGTCGGTGCTGGCGGGCATGACGGACGCCATCGGCTTTTTGGCCACCGGTGATTTTGTCTCATTTATGAGTGGCAACACCACGCGCCTGGCGGTGGCCGTCGGTGACGGTGACCTGCAGATGGCGTTGCGCCTGCTGCTTGCGGTACTGGCGTTTATTGTCGGTAACGCCCTGGGGGTATTGCTGGGGCGCTGGGGCGGACGGCGCGCCTTACCCTTGATGCTGGTGATTGCGGGGTTGTTGTGTGCGGCAGCTTTGCTGCCGTTTGCCAGCCAGGTGCCGGCGTTGCTGGCAGCCATCGTGGCAATGGGCATGCTCAATGCTGCGGTGGAGCAGGTCAATGGCCTGCCGGTGGGCCTGACCTACGTGACCGGGGCATTGTCGCGTTTTGGTCGCGGGCTGGGCCGCTGGCTGCTGGGTGAGCGGCGCAGTGGCTGGCGCGTGCAACTGGTGCCCTGGACCGGGATGTTGCTGGGTGCAGTGCTGGGTGCCTTGCTGGAGGCGCAGTTCGGCCTCCAGGCCCTGCTGTTCAGCGCCGGTTTTGCGGCTGTTTTGGGCGTGTTGTCGTTGCGCATACCTCGTCGTTGGCAACGGGATTACATGCCGCGTTAATCCCTCGTTTTGCTTGACCCGGGCTGCGCGTAAACTGGCGCAGCCCGGCTGCATGCCCAGCCCTACGAACAGGAGTCGTTGTGTCCAAGTCAGTCGATGACAATTCATCCCTTGCGCCATTTTCCATCGAAAGCCCGGCACCGCTATATGCCCGGGTCAAACAGGCCATAACGCAAAAAATCCGTTCAGGGGCCTGGCTGCCCAATGCCAAGTTGCCGTCTGAGAGTGAACTGCTTGCCCAGCTGGGGGTGAGTCGCATGACCATCAATCGCGCATTGCGTGAGCTGACCATCGAAGGGCTGCTGGTGCGCATGCAAGGGGTGGGCACCTTCGTCGCCGTGCCCAAGGGCAGTGCGGCGTTGTTCGAGATTCGCAATATCGCCCAGGAAATCGCTGATCGTGGCCATGTGCACCGCTGCGAAGTGATTGTGCTCGAAGAGGTCCCGGCCAAGACCACGCCGGTGTTGCCCTTTGCCCTGGACGGGGTCAAACGCTTATTCCACTCTCTGATGGTGCACTACGAAAACGAGGTGCCGGTGCAGATCGAGGAGCGCTATATCAATGCCGAGATCGCCCCTGAGTACCTGCAACAGGACTTCACCCGCACCACAGCCTATGCCTACCTGATGAACCTGGCGCCACTGACCGGCGGCGAACATGAGGTGGAGGCGATTCATGCTACTTCCGCGCAATGCCGCCTGTTGAACGTAAAGCGCAACGAGCCATGCCTGCTGATTCGCCGCCGGACCTGGGCTGCACAGGGGTTGGTGGGGTGTGCCCGGCTGGTCTATCCGGGTTCGCGCTATCGCCTGCAAGGGCAGTGCGGTAACTGAGTACTCGCGGGTGGCCCCGTGTTACTCGCGTTACTTTTGGTGCGTTTTTGTTACCTTCCCGCCTGTTTATGCCCAAATTTGCGGCAGTTTTTTGCATTTTTTCTGTGCGCTCATATTCCGTATTAAAAAGTTCTTAATTTTTAACTATCTGATTTAAATAGCTATTTATCTTGGTTTTGTACGTTCCTGGTTGATCTCGTTCAGGTGTTGGCCCTTCACTTGCATTCACTTGTACATACAGGTTGGTATAAGTGTGCACCTTTGTGCCGCTTGAGCATTTGAGGATGTGAAAATGAACGACAGTCCGTTTACCCGACAACTGCAAGGTGTGCGTGTGCTGGATGTCAGCCGCGTGCTGGCCGGGCCGCATTGCACCGCGATGCTGGCTGATCTGGGGGCCGACGTCATCAAGTTCGAAGTGCCCGAGGAGGGCGATGACGCCCGCCATCTGGGCCCGTTTCTGGACGGCGAAAGTGTCTACTTCGGGCTGATCAATCGCGGCAAACGCAGCGTTGAAATCGATTTTAAAAACCCGGCCGACCGCCAGCGTTTCTACGAACTGGTGGCCGATGCCGATGTCGTGGTCGAGAACTTCCGCCCCGGTGTCACTCAACGCCTGGGCATCGATTTCGACAGCCTCAAGCAGCACAACCCGCGGCTGATCTACGCCAGCATCTCCGGTTTCGGCCAGCAAGGCCCGCTGTCCAGTCGCCCGGCTTATGACATCGTCGCGCAGGCCATGTCCGGGCTGATGAGCGTTACCGGTTTCGCTGCTACCGGGCCGACCCGCAGCGGCGAGGCCATCGGCGATCTGTGTGCCGGGGTGTATGCAGCCTGGGCAATCAGCTCGGCGCTGTTTGCCCGCGAGCGGCATGCCCCGGGGGCCCAGTACATCGATGTGGCCATGTTCGACGTGTTGTTCAGCCTGCAGATGACCGGTCTGTCCAACCTGTATGCAAACGGTGTGGCGCCGGGGCTGGTGGGTAACCGGCATCCGGTATCGACGCCGTTTGATAGCTATCGCGCGGCAGACGGTCAGGTGGTGATTGCAGTGGCCAGCAATCGCTTGTTCGAGCGCCTGTGCCAATGCATGGGCCAGCCGGAGCTGGCCACCGATGCGCGCTTTGTCAACGATACCCAGCGCACCCTGAATGAGCCGGCGTTACGCGCTGTTATCGAGGCCTGGACCACACAGCACAAGGTTGAACAGTTATGCGACGGCCTGCTCGATGCCGGAGTGCCGTCTTCACCGGTGTGGGATCTGGCCCAGGCTGCGGGCAGTGAACATGCCCGTGTACGCCAGTTGCAGTTCCAGCCCGAGGGCAGCGTATTGCCGCTGGTGCCGCAACCGGTGTTCTTCAATGGCCGTAAACCCCACGCCATCACCATTGCCCCGCGATTGGGCGCAGACAACGCCGCATTTGGCTTGAACAAAGCAGGAGAGAAAGCATGAACTTTGAAATGAGCGCAGAAGAATTGGCCGTAGTTGAAAGTGCCGAGCAAGTGGCGCGTGAGGTAATTCAGCCGCTGGCCCAGCACTACGATGAAACCGAAACTTTTTGCCTGGCCAGCATCCGGGCGTTGAGCGATCTGGGTTGCATGGGCGTCAACCTGCCAGAGCAATATGGCGGCCTGGGCATTGGCAGCCTGGCGATGAGCCGCGTGGTGGAAGCAGTAGCGGGTGCCTGTGCCTCTACCGCTTCGGCCATGACTGCGCATTTTCTGGCCACGGACTCGATCCTGCTGGGCGGCACCGAGGAACAGAAACATGAGTGGCTGCCACGGGCAGCCAGCGGCGAATTGCTCGGTGCCTTTGCCCTGACCGAGCCTGCGGCGGGCTCCAACCCGGCGGATATGCGCAGCCGCGCCGTACGTGAAGAAGGTGGTTGGCGGGTGCGCGGCAACAAGCACTACATCACCAATGCCAGGGAGGCCGATTTTATTGTGCTCTACGTCAAGACCGACGCAGATGCAGGTCACAAGGGCATCAGTGCCTTTATGGTGCCCCGGGGCACGGCGGGCATCAGCTTCTCCAGTCCGGAAAAAACCATGGGCCTGCGTGGCAGTACCATCTATGAACTGGCGCTGGACTGCTGGCTGCCCGAATCGGCACTGCTCGGCGTAGAAGGCCAGGGGTTCAACACGGCCATGGCGGTGCTGGACCGTGGGCGGGTGGAAGTGGCAGCCATGTCGCTGGGGATTGCCAATGCCGCCCTGCAAGCCAGCCTGAGCTGGGTGCGTGAACGGCAGATCGGGCCTAAACCGCTGGCCGCTTATCAGGGCACGCAATGGCGCCTGGCTGATATGTATGCGCAGCTCGAAAGCGCGCGCATGCTGACCATGAAAGCTGCTGCCCGGCGTGACAGCGGCGAGCGTTTCAGCCTCGACTCGGCCACCGCCAAACTGGTCGCTGCCGAATGCGCCGGGTTTATCACCGATGCTGCGCTGCAACTGCACGGTGGCTATGGCTACAGCCGGGATTTGCCGCTGGAGCGCTATGTTCGTGATGCGCGGATCTTGCGGATTTTTGAAGGCACCTCCGAGGTACAAAAAATCATTATCTCCCGTGCCCTGCTCGACGCAGCCAGATAATCCGCCGGCCAAGGATTGGAAAAGTCTTTCCCAAAACAACACGGCGCACCCCGGGTGCCAGCCTGAAGGAACTGCTTATGTCCACGCTCAACCAAGATTCACCGCGGGCCTCGCTGGTCGAACAGCGCTCTATCGATTACATCCCTGAGTCAGAGCGCCATGGGCGTCTGTTCAGCCAGTTCACCTTGTGGTTCGGGGCCAACCTGCAAGTCACTGCGATTGTCACCGGAGCCCTGGCCGTGGTGCTGGGAGGGGACGTGTTCTGGTCGCTGATCGGGCAAGTGCTGGGCGGCACCATCATGGCGTTGCATGCGGCGCAGGGGCCCAAGCTGGGCCTGCCGCAGATGATCTCCAGCCGGGTGCAATTCGGCGTCTATGGCGCCGTGATCCCGATTGTGCTGGTGTGCCTGATGTATGTCGGTTTCTCGGCCAGCGGCTCGGTGCTGGCCGGGCAGGCCGTGGGGCAACTGGTGGGGGTGAGTGACTCGTGGGGCATCCTGATTTTTGCTGCCCTGATCGTGCTGCTGACCATTCTGGGCTATCGCACCATTCACATGATCGGCCGTGTGGCGAGCGTGGTCGGCGTGCTGGCGTTTTTCTACCTGTTCTACACCCTGATTGCTCAGAATGACATTGGCCTGTTGCTGAGCAATAAACACTTTTCCCTGAGCAGTTTTCTGTTGGCGATATCGTTGTCAGCCTCCTGGCAGATCGCGTTCGGGCCTTATGTGGCGGACTACTCGCGTTACCTGCCGTCCAGCACCTCGTCGCTGAAAACTTTTCTGGCAGTGGGGCTGGGCTCTGTCGTCGGCTCGCAAATATCGATGGTTTTCGGTGTGTTTGTGGCTGCCCTGGCCGGCAGCCAGTTTGCCGGGCATGAGGTGGCCTACATCGTCGGCATGGGGGCGAGCGGGGCGATGGCGGCGCTGCTGTATTTTTGCGTGGTGTTCGGCAAGGTGACCATCACTACGCTCAATGCCTACGGCAGTTTCATGTCCCTGGCCACCATCGTCAGCGGCTTTCGCGGCAACCATGAAATCTCCAAGGCCTTACGCCTGTTTTACATCCTGCTGATGGTAGGTTTTGCCACTGCTCTGGCCTTGCTTGGGCAGCATTCGTTCCTCAAGGATTTTTCGGCGTTTATTCTGTTTTTGCTGGCTTTTTTTACGCCGTGGAGCGCGATCAACCTGGTGGACTTTTACCTGATCAGTAAAGAGCGCTATGACGTACCGGCGCTGTCTAACCCGAATGGCCGATACGGGCGCTGGAACCTGCGCGGTATTCTGGTCTACGCCTTCGGGGTGGTGGTGCAGTTACCGTTTATCGCCACCAGCTTTTACACCGGGCCTCTGGTGGAACACCTGGGGGGGACTGATATTTCCTGGATCATCGGCCTGACGCTGCCAGCGCTGGTGTACTACTTCGTGGCACGCAACTCGGGGCAGTCGGTGCCGGATCAACTGATTTTGCCTGTTGAGCCCGCGACGGTTTAAGAGGTTTCCAATCAAGTAGCCATAGAGGGAGCAACAATGAAGGTGCTGGCCTGTATCAAACGAGTGGTCGATTACAACGTTAAAGTGCGCGTCAAAGCGGACAACTCCGGGGTTGACCTCGCCAACGTCAAGATGTCGATGAACCCCTTCTGCGAAATCGCCGTGGAAGAAGCCGTACGCCTGAAAGAGAAAGGCGTTGCGACTGAAATCGTCGTCGTCTCCATCGGCCCGACCACTGCTCAGGAACAGCTGCGTACCGCGCTGGCGCTGGGTGCTGATCGCGCCATTCTGGTCGAGTCCGCCGAAGACCTGACCTCGCTGGCCGTAGCCAAGCTGCTCAAGGCCGTTGTCGACAAGGAACAGCCACAGCTGGTGATCCTGGGCAAACAGGCCATCGACAGCGACAACAACCAGACTGGCCAGATGCTGGCTGCGTTGACCGGTTTCGGTCAGGGCACGTTCGCGTCCAAGGTTGAAGTGGCAGGTGACAAGGTTGCCGTGACCCGTGAAGTAGACGGCGGCGCGCAAACTGTTTCGCTGAAATTGCCGGCGATCATCACCACCGACCTGCGTTTGAACGAGCCGCGTTATGCGTCCCTGCCAAACATCATGAAAGCCAAGAAAAAGCCGCTTGAAGTACTGACGCCAGACGCGTTGGGTGTTTCGACTGCTTCGACCCACTCGACCCTGAAAGTGGAAGCCCCGGCTGCACGCAGCGCGGGTATCAAGGTCAAGTCGGTGGCTGAACTGGTCGAGAAACTGAAAAACGAAGCGAAGGTAATCTAATCATGACTATCCTGGTAATCGCAGAACACGACGGCAAGGCACTGGCTCCGGCCACGCTGAACACCGTAGCCGCTGCCGCCAAAATCGGTGGCGACATCCACGTTCTGGTTGCAGGCCAGGGCATTGGCGCTGTAGCCGAAGCAGCTGCGCAGATCGCTGGTGTGGCCAAAGTTCTGGTTGCTGATAACGCGGCTTACGCCCATCAGTTGCCGGAAAACGTTGCGCCATTGGTTGCAGAGCTGGGTGCTGGCTACAGCCATATCCTGGCCGCTGCCACCTCCAACGGCAAAAACATCCTGCCGCGCGTTGCTGCGCAACTGGACGTTGATCAGATCTCCGAGATCATTTCGGTGGTTAGCGCCGACACCTTCACTCGTCCGATTTACGCCGGTAACGCCATTGCCACCGTACAGTCCACTGCGCCGGTCAAAGTGATCACCGTACGCGCCACCGGTTTCGACCCGGTTGCTGCGCAAGGTGGTTCGGCAGCGGTTGAAGCGGTTGCAGCGGTTCACGATGCAGGCACTTCGTCGTTTGTTGGCGAAGCGCTGGCCAAATCGGACCGCCCGGAACTGACCGCTGCCAAAATCGTCGTCTCGGGCGGTCGTGGCATGCAGAACGGTGACAATTTCAAGTACCTGTATGCGCTGGCCGACAAGCTGGGCGCTGGTGTGGGTGCATCCCGTGCTGCAGTTGACGCGGGTTTTGTACCCAACGACATGCAGGTCGGCCAGACCGGCAAAATCGTTGCGCCACAGCTGTACATTGCGGTCGGTATTTCCGGCGCGATCCAGCATCTGGCCGGGATGAAAGATTCCAAGGTGATCGTTGCGATCAACAAGGACGAAGAAGCGCCGATCTTCCAGGTGGCCGATTACGGCCTGGTAGCGGACTTGTTCGAAGCGGTACCTGAGCTGGAGCAGGCGATCTAACTTCTGTAGGGGGCGGGTTCGCCCGCTCCCGCAGGAATAAAGCCATCTGCTTGCAGCACAACTTTTGCCACAATCCGTTTTGTAGTTCTATAGATGCAAGTACAAGTTCGAGTGTAGATTCCCGACGGTAATATCCCATCCTTAATTACGTTGTATCGAGGGTAAGACTATGTCGGGTAAATTCTCCAGGAATGTAATGAATACTCTTGTGGTTGCGCTTAGTTTGGCGTTTACCGGTTCTGCACTGGCCGATACGGCAGTCAATGATCCGCTGTATATAACCGGCAACTATAAATGCACAGGGTTTGACAGTCATGACGGGGCCTTCAAGGGCGACCTGAGTGTCAAAGTGAATGAGAAATCCAGCAACTTCAGCCAGAACTTCGGCGCTTATACCTTCACGCTTGAAGTGGATCTTGGAGGCGACAAGGCCACTTATTCAGGCTACGCCGCCGCCCAGGGTCAGCAATTGGCAATGTATTTTGCCAATGACAGCCAGGAGGCCGCCACGGATCGAGGCATCGGGCTTGCGACCATTACCCGTGACCAGGACAGCAAGGGACAATACACTACCACGCTGCACAAGTCATACTATGCGCCCGACTACAATGGCGGTGGCCATGGTACGGAAACATGCATTAAAACCCCGCAAGTTTGAAATTGAAAAAGCCCCGGAGATTATCCGGGGCTTTTTTGTACGGCCCGGGTTATCAGCTGTAGCTGTTAACTTTTACCAGGGCAGGCTCGGTTTGAGCCTTTTGCCAAGTCAGGGTCAGGGTTTGCAGCACGCGCGCCATATAGTCGCTATCGGCCGCAGCCTTCTTGCCCACGTAGCCTTGGCCACGGCGGTACATTTTGAGGTGGGCGCGCATTTGTGGACGTTCCTCCTCGAATCTGGTTTCTTCCTTGCACGACGTCACAGGATCGATACGTACATCACCGGCTTCGCTGATCCACAGGATATGGTCGTTCAGCGTGTCTTTCTGGGCGGCGAAGAGTCGAGCCAGCTCGTTAACAGTCGGTTGGTTATTCAGGTTCATGGCTAACTCCTTGACTACTCGTTGATCTGTCTAATTGATTCGCGCAACTGCACATGCAGCGCTACGTAGTGTCCATCCAAAGCAGATCTGTCTTGAGTTCGTCATATGTAGTAGTAAAACCCGGCACTACATACAGAGCGTAAAGCGAAGGAGAGCAGCGTGAACCAGGATGCCTGAGTGACATGACGCATCAGCCACAAGCTTCTTGAGGACGTTTCGCTAGCCCCTGTCGTCTTTGACGCGGACGATCAAGCCAGGTCAGCTTCATCAATTCTGCCTTGTGGGCAGTACCTATCCCGGAACAGCCCGACAGCTCGTCGAGCATGCTTGCAACAACCCTTTCCAGCGCTTCCGGTGGGGAAGACGTCTGCATAATGCTGGGGGAAAATCGAGCCGTCAATACTTATGTAGTGATTATTTTATGGCACTACATATGTGACTGGCGGGTCGATTTTCAGCATGCCGGTCATCCCCGATAAATGCCCCAACCGTAGCCGATACCCCCGTTATTTCGGCAGTTCAAGGTAGGCGAGCCCTACTCAGTTGCTGTTGCGCACCCGCCCCGGGTAATTCATCACAAATTGCACATGAGCCTTCACGCCCGTGGCCAGGGTGGCATCGTCGGCGGTGAAGTAGGGGCTGTGGTTGTTCGCGACCTTGCTCATGTCCTGCCCTTCAGGCGTAGCGCCCAAAAATACGAACAAGCCCGGGACTTTTTCGGCGTAGTAGGAGAAGTCTTCGCTGGGCGACAGGGACGCCGGCAGCAACTGCACCTTGCCTGGCGCAGCCAGTTCCAGTGCCGGGACCATGGCTGCGGTCAATTGCGGGTCGTTGCTGGTGACCGGCGCATGATTGACCAGCAGCAGGCTGGCTTCGGTCTCGTAGGCACTGGCAATGCCTTGCACCAGGGGTGGCATCTTTTTCAGCAGGGTGTCGCGCACTGCCGCGCTGTTGCTGCGGATGGTGCCGGTCATTTCCACGCTTTCGGGAATGATATTGGCTGCAGAACCGGCATTGACGGTGCCAACACTGATCACGCCCATCCCCTGGGTCAGATCAGCCCGGCGGCTGACCAGGGTTTGCAGGCCGTTGATAATGCCTGCGCTGGCTACTACCGGGTCGACGCCGCTCCAGGGGGCCGAGCCATGGGTTTGCTGGCCTTTGACGATGATGCGAAAACCGTCGCTGCTATTGAGCACGGTACCGGCCTTGTAATACAGATGACCGGTGGGGTAACCCGCCATCACATGCACGCCGAATATGGCTTCGACCTTGGGGGAGTCCAGGGCGCCGTCGCGGATCATCGCCTGGGCACCCACCAGGGTTTCGGTTTCGAATTCGTCCAGGTCTGCCGCGCCTTCTTCAGCGGGCTGGAACAGGAATACCACGGTGCCGGCGACCTGATCGCGATGCTCGGCCAGCACTCTGGCTGCACCCAGCAGCATGGCGGTGTGGGTGTCATGGCCGCAGGCGTGCATCACCGGTACGGTCTTGCCCAGGCGCACTCCCGTGGCCGTGCTGGCCCAGGGCAGGCCGGTCATTTCCTTGACCGGCAGGGCGTCCATATCGGCGCGCAGGGCCATCACCGGGCCAGGCAGGCCACCCTTGAGCACGGCCACTACACCGGTCTTGCCTACTTGGGTGCGCACCTGCAAGCCCAGGCTTTTGAGTTGCTCGGCGACCAGGGCGGCGGTCTTGAATTCCTGATTGCCCATCTCCGGGTTCTGGTGGAGGGTGTGGCGCAGGGAGATTACCTGCTCATTGACCGTCGCGACGGCGGGGTCGACCCAGCTCAGGTCAGCCGCATGGCCGGTGCTGGTCAGCGTGCTCAACAGTGCGAGGTACAAAGGGGCATGGCGAAGGCGGGGCAGCATTGAAGGTCTCTTGTTTGTTGTTTTTAGGGCGTTCAGGGTAAGCCAGTTTTTCGCACAGGCGGCGCAACCGCCGGGCTAAAAGCGTTCGATTACCGCCCATTAGCCGAGTGTCCAATTGCCCTGCCATTGCCGTCGTGCTTACTCTGGCGCAGACAACACCCATAATAATGACAACACCGAGTACCTTGCCGATGGATAGCCGCCTGCTGAGTGAACGCAGTAGCGTGTTCCGACACGCCGACCCACATGCCGTGTCCGACTATGTAAACCAGCATGTTGGCCAGCACTGCATCGGCCTTTCCAGAACCACCCGGCCGCTGGCCAGCCTCAATCACCGTAAATTCGCCGAGCTTGATCTGTGCCGCATCAGTTATGGCGGCAGTGTGCGCGTGACCTCGCCCGCACTGGAAACCATCTTTCACTTGCAGGTGCTGCTCAGCGGCAATTGCCTGTGGCGCGGCCCGAACCGCGAGCAGCACCTGGTGCCGGGGGAGTTGCTGGTGATCAATCCGGATGATCCGGTCGATTTGACTTACTCTCAGGATTGCGAAAAGTTCATCCTCAAAATACCGGCCAAATTGCTCGAATCGGTGTGCGACGATCAGCGTTGGCGGCGGCCGTCAGGCGGTGTGCGCTTTATGCGCAATCACTACCGGCTCGATGAGCTGGAGGGCTTTATCGGTTTGCTGGGCATGGTGTGCCAGGAGTCCGAGGCCAGCGATCCGCTGCTGCGGGTGCAGGAGCACTACACGCAGATTGTCGGCAGCAAGCTGTTGACCCTGATGCAGACCAATATCAGCCGTGAAAACCTGGCATCAGCCAGTGCCGGTCTTGAGCGCATACTCGATTACATCGAGCGCAATCTCAAACAGGAACTCAACGGTGAAGACCTGGCAGCACAGGCCTGTATCAGCCAGCGCTCGTTGTACAGCCTGTTTGAGCGCCAGTTGGGCGTGACGCCCTTGCAGTACATTCGCCAGCGCAAACTTGCGCGGATTCATGCCTGCCTGAACGACCCGAGCTGCACGGTACGCAGCCTCACAGAGCTGGCGCTCGATTACGGTTTTATGCACTTGGGCCGTTTTTCCGAAAGCTACCGTTTGCAGTACGGCGAGCTGCCTTCAAGCACCTTCAAGCGCCGGCACTGAGCAACGGCTTTTGTGGGAGCGGGCTTGCTCGCGATGGGATCGCTGCGGTGTCAGCGGAACACCGCGCTGCCTGGATCGCGAGCAAGCCCGCTCCCACTGAAATACCCGTCTTGCCTGCACTAACCGGATAACGATCCGCAGTAAACGGATAGTGCCCCGGACATCGACTCCCTAACCTGACCCGGCCTGGATAATAACAACGGAGGCCCTGGCCATGTCCCTGGGTATCGATTACTTGAATGCCATGCTGGAAGACGACAAAGACAAGGGTATCTACCGCTGCAAGCGTGAGATGTTCACCGACCCCGACCTCTTTGAACTCGAAATGACCCATATCTTCGAGGGCAACTGGATCTACCTCGCCCACGAGAGCCAGATCCCCAACGTCAACGACTTCCTGACCACCACCATGGGCCGCCAGCCGATTTTTATCGCGCGTAACAAGGCCGGTGAACTCAACGCCTTTCTCAACGCCTGCAGCCATCGCGGCGCCATGCTGTGCCGGCACAAAACCGGCAACCGCGCCAGCTATACCTGTCCGTTTCACGGCTGGACCTTCAACAACAGCGGCAAGCTGCTCAAGGTCAAGGATCCGGGCGCCGCCGGTTACCCCGAAGGCTTCAACTGCGAAGGCTCCCATGATTTGACCAAAGTGGCCCGCTTCGAGTCCTATCGCGGCTTTCTGTTTGGCAGCCTCAACCCCGATGTGAAATCCCTGGCCGAGCATCTGGGTGAATCCGCCAAGATCATCGACATGATCGTCGACCAGTCCGCCGATGGCCTGGAGGTGCTGCGCGGTGCCAGTTCCTATATCTACGAAGGCAACTGGAAACTGACCGCCGAAAACGGCGCCGATGGCTATCACGTCAGCTCCGTGCACTGGAACTACGCGGCCACGCAAAACCAGCGCACCCTGCGTGAAGCGGGTGAAGAGATCAAAACCATGAGCGCCGGCAGCTGGGCCAAGGGCGGCGGCGGTTTCTACTCCTTCGACCATGGCCATCTGCTGCTCTGGACTCGCTGGGCCAACCCCGAAGATCGTCCGGCCTACGAGCGCCGCGACGAACTGGCCCGTGATTTCGGCCAGGCCCGTGCCGACTGGATGATCGAGAACTCGCGTAACCTGTGCCTGTACCCCAATGTGTACCTGATGGACCAGTTCAGCTCGCAAATCCGCATTGCCCGGCCCATCTCCGTGAATAAGACCGAGATCACCATCTACTGCATCGCGCCCAAAGGCGAAAGCAGTGAGGCGCGCACCAAGCGCATCCGTCAGTACGAAGATTTCTTCAACGTCAGCGGCATGGCCACTCCGGACGATCTGGAAGAGTTCCGCTCCTGCCAGACCGGTTACGGTGCAGGTCGCGGCTGGAATGACATGTCTCGCGGAGCCGAACACTGGGTCGAAGGCGCCGATGCCGCCGCCGCAGAAATCGACCTCAAGCCGCTGTTGTCCGGGGTGCGTACCGAAGACGAAGGCCTGTTTGTGCTGCAACATAAATACTGGCAGCAAACCATGCTCAAGGCGGCTGGTGGCGAGCCCGCGCTGATCCCCGTGGAGGCTGTGCAATGAATAGCCTTTACCCCATCGTGCGGGATTTTCTGTACCGCGAAGCG
Source organism: Pseudomonas sp. FSL R10-2964 (assembly GCF_009600035.1). Classification (NCBI taxonomy): domain Bacteria; kingdom Pseudomonadati; phylum Pseudomonadota; class Gammaproteobacteria; order Pseudomonadales; family Pseudomonadaceae; genus Pseudomonas; species Pseudomonas sp. FSL R10-2964. The sequence continues at coordinate 43,272 of NZ_WIWH01000024.1, forward strand.
CGTTACCTGGACGACGGCCAGTGGGATCAGTGGCTTGAGCTGTACGCCGCCGATGCCAGTTTCTGGATGCCGTGCTGGGATGACAACGACCGCCTTACCGAAGACCCGCAAAGCGAAATCTCGCTGATCTGGTACGGCAGCCGCGGTGGCCTGGAAGATCGCGTGTTCCGCATCAAGACCGAGCGCTCCAGCGCGACCGTGCCCGACACCCGCACCTCGCACAACCTGAACAATATCGAGATCGTCGACCAGGCCGACGGCCTGTGCCAAGTGCGTTTTAACTGGCACACCCTCAGCTTTCGCTACAAGACCACCGACAGCTACTTCGGCACCAGCTTTTACACCCTCGACATGCGCGGCCCACAGCCGCTGATCAAGGCCAAGAAAGTCGTGCTCAAGAATGACTACGTGCGTCAGGTCATCGACATCTACCACATCTGATCAAGGCTGTGATGCGTGCCTGAGAGTGCCTGTGGGTGCCCGGGCCGGGCATTGCCTGCGAGGTACATTATGAGTTTTCAAATTGCCCTCAACTTCGAAGACGGAGTTACCCGTTTTATCGAGACCAATGGCCAGGAAACCGTCGCTGACGCCGCTTACCGCCAGGGCATCAATATCCCGCTGGACTGCCGCGACGGTGCCTGCGGTACCTGCAAGTGCTTTGCCGAAGCTGGCCGCTACGAGCTGGGCGAGGACTATATCGAAGACGCCCTCAGCGCAGAGGAGGCCGGTCAGGGCTATGTGCTGACCTGCCAGATGCGCGCCGCCAGCGACTGCGTATTGCGGGTGCCTGCTTCTTCGACCTTGTGCAAGACCCAACAGGCCAGTTTTGATGCCGTTATCAGCAATGTGCAGCAGTTGTCCGAGAGCACCATCGCTCTGTCGATAAAGGGCGAGTCCCTGGGCAGCCTGGCGTTTTTGCCGGGCCAGTATGTCAACCTGCAGGTACCCGGCAGCGGGCAGAGCCGGGCCTATTCCTTCAGCACCCTGCAAAAGGATGGCGAGGTCAGCTTCCTGATCCGCAATGTCCCGGGCGGGCTGATGAGCAGCTTTTTGACAGGCATCGCCAGGGCTGGCGACAGCATGACCCTGGCGGGCCCTTTGGGCAGCTTTTACCTGCGTCAGATCCAGCGGCCCTTGTTGTTGCTGGCAGGTGGTACCGGGCTGGCGCCGTTCACCGCCATGCTGGAAAAAATCGCCGAGCAAGGCAGTGCCCACCCGGTTCATCTGATCTACGGCGTGAGCAACGACTTCGATCTGGTGGAGCTGGATCGCCTGCATGCCCTGAGCGAGCGCATCGCCAATTTCAGCTTCAGCGCCTGCGTGGCCAACCCGCAGAGCCAGCACCCGCTCAAGGGCTATGTGACCCAGCATATCGAGCCGGGCCACCTCAACCAGGGCGACGTCGATGTGTACCTGTGCGGCCCGCCGCCGATGGTGGAAGCGGTCAACCTGTATATCCGCGAGCAGGGCATTACCCCGGCCAATTTCTACTACGAGAAGTTTGCCGCTGCGGCCTGATACTTTGATTGGAGCTAGCCATGAACAACCGATTCCACAACAAGGTCGCGCTGGTTACCGGCGCCGCCCAGGGCATTGGCCGTCGCGTGTGCGAGCGTCTGCTGGGCGAGGGCGCGCAAGTGATTGCGGTGGACCGTTCCGAGCTGGTCTTTGAGCTGCAGGGCGAAGGCGTGCTGGCCCTGACTGCAGATCTGGAGCAATACACCGATTGTGTGCGGGTGATGGCTGCAGCGGTGAATACCTTTGGCCGCCTCGATGTGCTGGTCAACAACGTGGGCGGCACCATCTGGGCCAAACCGTTCGAGCATTACCGGGCCGAGGAAATCGAGGCCGAAGTTCGTCGCTCGCTGTTCCCCACTCTGTGGTGCTGCCATGCGGCGCTGCCCTACATGCTCGAACAGGGCAGCGGGGCGATTGTGAATGTTTCTTCAATCGCCACCCGCAGCGTCAACCGCGTTCCTTACGGCGCGGCCAAGGGCGGCGTGAATGCATTGACTGCCTGCCTGGCGTTCGAGAATGCCCAGCGCGGGATTCGTGTCAACGCCACTGCCCCTGGGGGCACTGAGGCACCACCGCGGCGGATTGCGCGCAATGAGAACGAGCAAAGCCCCGAGGAGCAAGTCTGGTACCGGCAAATCGTTGACCAGACCCTCGACAGCAGCCTGATGAAACGTTACGCCAGCCTCGATGAGCAGGTCGGCGCGATCCTGTTTCTGGCTAGCGACGAAGCCTCCTATATCACCGGCGTAACCCTGCCGGTGGGTGGCGGCGACCTCGGCTGACTTCTCTGATAAAAAAGGACAACTGCCATGAGCCAAATTCTGATTGAAAGCCTGACGACCCTGATCGTCGACCTGCCCACCATCCGCCCGCATACGCTGGCCATGCACACCATGCGCAAACAGACCCTGGTGATTGTGCGCCTGCGTTGCAGCGACGGTATCGAAGGTGTCGGTGAAGCCACTACCATCGGCGGCCTGGCCTACGGTTACGAAAGCCCGGAAAGCATCAAGGCCAATATCGATGCGCATCTGGCACCGATGCTGGTGGGCAAGCCAGCGGCCAATATCAACGCCGCCATGCACAGCCTGGACAAGATTGCCAAGGGCAATACCTTTGCCAAATCGGGTATCGAAAGCGCGTTGCTCGACGCCCAGGGCAAGCGCCTGGGGCTGGCGGTCAGCGAGTTGCTGGGCGGGCGCGTGCGCGACAGCCTGGAAGTGGCCTGGACCCTGGCCAGCGGTGACACTGCCCGTGACATTGCCGAAGCCGAGCAGATGCTCGACCTGCGACGCCACCGCATCTTCAAATTGAAGATCGGTGCCAACCCGCTGGAGCAGGACCTCAAACATGTGCTGGCGATCAAAAAGGCCCTGGGTGAGCGCGCCAGTGTGCGGGTTGACGTCAACCAGTATTGGGACGAGTCCCAGGCCATTCGTGGTTGCCAGGTGCTAGGTGACCACGGTATCGACCTGATCGAACAGCCGATTTCCCGGGCTAATCGTTCAGGGCAGGTGCGTCTGAATCTGCGCAGCCCGGCGCCGATCATGGCCGACGAATCCATCGAAAGTGTCGAGGACGCCTTCAGTCTGGCGGCGGACGGTGCGGCCAGTGTATTTGCCCTCAAGATCGCGAAAAACGGCGGGCCCCGTGCAGTGCTGCGCACTGCTCATATCGCCGAGGCCGCCGGTATCGCCCTGTATGGCGGCACCATGCTTGAAGGCTCGGTGGGCACCCTGGCCTCGGCCCATGTTTTCCTCACCCTCAAGCAACTGACCTGGGGCACCGAGCTGTTCGGGCCACTGCTGCTGACCGAAGACATCGTCACCGAGGCGCCGCAGTACCGTGATTTTGAGCTGCATATCCCGCGCACTCCAGGCCTGGGCCTGACGCTGGACGAAGAGCGCCTGGCCCGTTTTAGCCGCTGACACTCTGAAAAACCCCTGTGGCAGCGGGCTTGCTCGCGATGCAGACGACTCGGTGCATCCGCGCTGATGCTATCGCGAGCAAGCCCGCTCCCACAGCCACTTCCCCTATTTCTTCAAGGAGAGCCCCATGCTTTTCCACGTAAAAATGACCGTAAATCTGCCCCTGGACATGGACCCGACCAAGGCCGCAAAACTCAAAGCCGACGAAAAGCAACTGGCTCAACGGCTGCAGCAGGAAGGCACCTGGCGCCATCTGTGGCGCATCGCCGGGCACTACGCCAACTACAGCGTGTTCGACGTGGTCAGTGTCGAAGAACTGCATGACACCCTGCTGCAATTGCCGCTCTTTCCCTACATGGATATCGAGATTGAAGGGCTGTGCCGCCACCCGTCCTCGATCCACAGCGACGACCGCTAACGCTTTCTATCCCTTGCACAAGAACAAGATGAGGTGAGCCCCATGACCGTGAAAATTTCCCACACCGAAGTCATCCAGCGCTTCTTCAAGGAAGCCGCAGGTTTTTCCAGCGATAACGGCAACCCGCGCCTGAAAAGCATCATCCTGCGCATCTTGCAGGACAGCGCCAGAATCATCGAAGACCTGGACATCACTGAAGATGAATTCTGGAAGTCCGTGGACTATCTCAACCGCCTGGGCGGCCGCTCGGAAGCCGGGCTGCTGGTGGCCGGGCTGGGCATCGAGCATTTTATCGACCTGTTGCAGGACGCCAAGGACGAGCAGGCCGGTCAGACTGGCGGCACCCCGCGTACCATCGAAGGCCCGCTGTATGTGGCCGGTGCCCCGGTGTACGAAGGGTTGGCACGGATGGACGACGGCAGCGAGGAGGGTGTTGCCACCGTGATGTTCCTCGAAGGGCAGGTGTTCGATCTTTCGGGCCAACCGCTGGCCGGTGCCACGGTTGATCTATGGCACGCCAACACCAAGGGTACCTACTCGTTCTTTGACCAGAGCCAGTCCGAGTACAATCTGCGCCGACGTATCATCACCGATGCCCAGGGCCGCTACCGTGCCCGCAGCATCGTGCCCTCGGGCTATGGCTGCGACCCGCAGGGGCCGACCCAGGAATGCCTTGACCAACTGGGCCGTCACGGCCAGCGTCCGGCCCATGTGCACTTCTTTATCTCGGCTCCCGGTCACCGTCACCTGACCACCCAGATCAACCTGTCCGGGGACAAGTACCTGTGGGACGACTTTGCCTATGCCACCCGCGACGGCCTGGTGGGTGAAGTGCAGTTTCGCGACGACGGTGCCCGTGGTGTTGCCGGGCGATATGCCGAGTTGAGGTTTGACTTCCAGTTGCAACAGGCCGTCGCGCCTGCTGCCGAACAGCGCAGCCATCGCCCGCGGGCCTTGCAGCAGGTCTAACGGGCGGCCAGTGCCTGGGCAAACTGCTCCGGCGTGGGGCTTTCCTGCCAGTGCGCCGCGCTGTCGGCCAGCACCAGCCAGGGTTGTTTGTGCCTGAGCCAGATATGCGCGACCGGCTGCAATGACGGGCTGTGATCCAGGGTGCCGGCCCGTAACACGCACAGCCCGGGGGCTGCCGTAGTGGTGTTGTAAATGGGGGTGTGGCAACGGCTGCACAGTACGTGTTCACTGCGCTGGCCATTGCTGTCATGGGTGCAGGTCTGCAATGGGCCTGTGACCCTGATTGCGTCTGCGGGCAGCAGGCTGTGCAGGGCAAATGCGCTGCCGCTACGGGTCTGGCAGTCGCGGCAGTGGCACGCGTAGACGACTGGCGCCACCTCGGTATGGAGGGTATAGCTCACAGCCGTGCAGTAACATTTGCCGGTGACAATCATGAAGTATTCCTTGAAGCTTGTGGTGTGCTGGAGCAGGCAATGCCTGCGGGATATGCTCGGCCAGCATGACGCAGCGCCGGGTGAAAGAACATCCGTCAAAATTGCCCTACGGCTCACAGGAAATGTATAACCCCCCCGCAATTGCAATGGGAAACCCAGCGCGCCTTTTTGGCGGTTTTGCGTACCGGCAGTCTGTCCGGAGCCGCCCGCTTGCTCGGTATTGCCCAGGCCACCGCGCGGCGGCGCATTGAAACGCTGGAACAAAGTGTGGGCGTGAGCCTGTTTATCCGCTCACCCGGCGGGCTGATGCCCACCGAGATGGCCAGGGATCTGATTAGCCATGTTGAGAACATGGCCCTGGCAGCCGAAGCATTCACTCGCGCGGCGTCTGCTGATGTCGCGCAGTCCAGCGGCACCGTGCGCCTGACCAGCAGCAAGCTGCTGGGGGTTGAAGTGTTGCCGCCGATGCTGGCCACGCTGCACCGTACCTATGGGCAGCTGGCAATTGAGTTGAGTGTGTCGGATCGTTTGCAGGCATTGGACCGTCAGGAAGCGGATGTGGCAGTACGTATCCGCCGGCCCACGCAAGGCGCTGTGGTTGCACGTAAAGTCGGTGACTTACAGGTCGGGCTATACGCCAGCGGCCAATTGTTGGCGCAACACGGTGTGCCGGGCAGTGTCGCCGAGCTGTCGCAGTACCCGTTGATCGGGCCGGATCGTAATCTGGCAGAAGTGGATTTTCTGCGTGACCGCGGCTTTGATTGCTCGGCACCGCGCACGCTGTTTCGCAGTGACGATCATCTCGCGCAACAGGCCGCTATTCGCGCCGGAGTGGGCCTGGGTGTGTGCCCGGCGCAACTGGCGCAGCGTTACGGTCTGGTACGGGTGTTGCCCGACCAAGTGGATTTTGCCGTGGATGTGTGGATTGCCATGCACCAGGATATGCGCAGGGTCCAGCGTATCAGCCTGGTTTTCGATGAGTTGGGCCAGGCTCTCGCAACGTTTTTGACGACGGGCTGTGCAGCGACCTGAGCATTTAGCCCGATGTACAAGTGTTGGCCCGGCAACAGTCATCCAACAGACTGTGGCCAAACAGGCAGCGCTGTCCCTTGCGCAACAGCGAGAGCCCCGGCCCCACAGGGTGGAAGTGCTGCGGCATGGTCTGTGCAAAGCTCCTGGAAATACCCTTCAGGAACACTGTCATGCCTGCAGCCACCTCGCGCAAACCGCACTTTTTCCCTACACGCTTCTGGCAGGCCATGGCGCTGGCGGTGGTCAGCGTCGGGCTGGGCACACTGGCCCATGCCGACGACAACGATGTGCCTTCCCTGGCCGGCAAACGCATTGCCATCAGCATGACCGGCACCAGTCACTACTTTGATGTCAAAGCCTTCGACGCCCAGGTTGCCGAAGTCAGGCGCCTGGGCGGCACACCGATCACCCTGGATGCTGGGCGCAACGATAAAAACCTGGTGACCCAACTGCAAACCGTGGTCACCCAGAAACCCGATGCGGTGATCCAGACCCTGGGCACCCTGAGCGTGATCGATCCCTGGCTCAAGCGTATCAGCAAGGCCGGCATTCCTCTGTTTACGATTGATGCGCCGTCGCAATACAGCCTCAATAACACCACATCGGACAACGTCGCCACCGGCAAGCATCTGGCCGACCAGTTGGTAGCCGACAGTGGCGCCAAGGGCAATATTCTGGTGTTCAACGGCTTTTACGGGGTGCCGGTGTGTGCGATCCGCTATGACCAGCTCAAACTGGCGCTCAAGGATCATCCCGAGCTGAAAATCATTGATCCCGAACTGCGTGATGTGATCCCCAATACCGTGCAGGACGCCTACAGTCAGGTCAGTGCACTGCTCAACAAATACCCCAAGGGCAGCGTAACCGCGATCTGGTCTGCCTGGGATATTCCGCAATTGGGCGCGAGCAAGGCGTTGGTGGATGCCGGGCGTACGGAGATCAAGACCTATGGCGTCGATGGCACGCCCGAAGTGCTGGAGTTGCTCAAACGCAGCGACTCGCCGGTCGGTGCGGTGATAGCCCAGCAACCGGCTTTGATCGGCAAAACCGCTGTGCAAAACGTGGCGCGCTATCTGGCCGGGCAACATGACCTGCCCAGGGAAACCCAGGTGCCGACCCTGCTGACTACTGCTGCGAACCTTGAGCAGGTGCAAAAGCTGCGAGGCGATCAGTGACGTCTCCCGCCCTGCATTTGCAGGGCATCACCAAGTCTTTCGGGGCCACCCGGGCGCTGGATGGCGTTGATCTGCGCGTCGAGCAAGGCTCCATTCACGGGCTGGTCGGTGAAAACGGTGCCGGTAAATCAACCCTGATCAAAGTGCTGGCAGGTATCCATCGGGCCGACAGTGGCACCCTGGCAGTGGACGGGCAGTCTTTTGCGGCGTTGAGCCCGCGGCAGATTGAGGCGCTGGGCGTGCATTTCATTCACCAGGAGCGCTTGTTGCCCGCCAGTTTTACCGTAGGTGAAGCGCTGTTCTTCGGCCGCGAACTCCGGTGCGGGCCTTTTATCCGCCGGCGTGCCCAGGACCGCGAGGCCGCACGGTTGTTGCGTGAGTATTTCGACCTGGAGTTCCCCGCCGGGGCGCTGGTCAGCGAGCTGGACAGCGCCCGGCGACAGATTCTGCAAATTACCCGGGCCTTGCTGGCCAAGCCGAAAGTCCTGGTGTTCGACGAGCCCAGCGTGTCACTGGTCAAGCGCGAGGTTGACCAGTTGCTGGCCATTATCCGCCGTCTGCGCGATCAGGGTCTGACGATTGTGTATATCTCCCATTATCTGCAAGAAATCCAAAGCCTGTGCGACCGGGTCACCGTGTTGCGCAATGGTCGTGCCGTGGCGGTGGTGGATCCGCGCAGTACTTCGACGGCACAGATTGCCCGGTTGATGGTCAATCGCGAGGTCGGCGAGATGTACCCCAAGGCCGTGGTAACGCCGGGTGAGGTGGTGCTCGAACTGAAGGGGCTCAGTGCTGGTCTGGCGTATCGCGATATCCACTTGAGCCTGCGCAAAGGTGAAGTGTTGGGGCTGACCGGGCTGGTGGGTTCTGGTGCCAAGGAACTGTTCAAGACTTTGTTTGGTCTGGTGCAGCCCGAGCAGGGCAGCGTGCATTTGCAAGGACGCCTTACGCGCCTCAAGTCGCCCCGCGATGCGGTGCGCAAAGGTATCGCGCTGGTGCCCGAAGAGCGCCGCAGCCACGGGGTAGCACCACTGCTTTCGGTCATGGAAAACCTGACCCTGGCCGGCTTGTCGCGCTTTAGTCGCTGGGGGCTGTTGAGTTCTGCGGCACAGGTTCGGGAAAGCGATCGGCTGATTGCCGAGCTGGGGATCAAGACCGCCGGACATGACGCCAGGGTCTCGCAGTTGAGTGGCGGCAATCAGCAAAAAGTCGCGCTGGGTAAATGGCTAGGGAAGGGCTGTGCGGTGTATCTGCTCGACGAACCCAGTGTCGGCATCGATATCGGCGCCAAGGTCGAGATCTATCGCCTGATCGGCCGCTTGGCCAAGCAAGGTGCGGCGGTGCTCGTGCTGTCTTCTGATTTACCGGAGCTGATTGGCATTAGTGACCGGATTCTGGTGATGCACCGTGGTGCGCTGGCCGGTGAATTCGATGCCCGCGAGGTCGACAGCGATCGTTTGCTGGCCTGTGCCACGGGGGCGCGGGAATTAGCCACTGTGGCCCTTGAATGCGAGCAGGAGCCTGCACATGCCTTCGTCTGAAATCCTCGTCCAACCGCTGGCCCGACGGCTTGGCTTGCTGCTTCTGAGGCGCGGCTCACTGCTGGCGCTTTTGCTGATTCTGGCGGTGTTCGCCGTGAGTGCGCCAAACTTCCTCAGCCCGGGCAATATCGCCAACGTGTTTGCCCAGTCGGCGATCCTCGGCATTCTCGCCTTCGGCCTTACCTGTGTGGTGATTGGTGGTGGTTCCAATGTGGTTTCGGGTGGCCTTGACCTGTCGCTGGCGGCCAATCTGGGCCTCTGTGCAGCGGTCTACAGCAGCCTGAACAATGCGGGGCTGAACGCCGCGCAAGCAATTGGCCTGACCTTGCTCTGCGGGCTGGCGGTGGGTGCCCTGAACGGTTTTACCGTAGTGGTGCTGCGTCTGCCGCCGCTGCTCGCCACCCTGGCGAGCATGAACCTGATTGCCGGGCTGGAGCTGGTGCTGACCCAAAACAGCGTACTGCCCACCGACTCGGCCTTGCTCGACATCCTGGCCACTGGTGAATGGCTGCGGGTACCCGTACTGGCCTGGGTGTTGCTGGGGGTTGCCTTGCTGCTGGGCTTGTTGATTCAGCACAGCCCTTATGGCTTGCGCCTGTATGCGGTGGGCGAATACCCCCAGGCGGCGCGGGCGGCCGGGCTGGGCGTAGGCCGCTATGTGTTTTCCAGCTACCTGATTGCCGGGCTGTGTGCAGCGGTTGCAGCATTTTGTTCGGCGGCATTTTTCAGCGGCAGCACCACCGGTTCCGGGGACATGCTGCTGTCGGTTGTGGCCATTGCTTTTCTCGGTGTGGTGTTCTCCCGGCGGCTGGTGGCGAATATCCCCGGCACCTTGTTGGCAACGTTGCTGCTGGGTTTCTTGATTAACGGTTTCCAACTGCTGAACATCGCCAGCTTCTGGGTCAACGGTGTGCAGGGGGTGCTGATTCTATTGGTGGTGGCCATGTCCAGTGCCTTGCGCAAAGAGGAGGGTGGACAATGACTACGCTCGCTGCAACGCCGGTATCCGCGGTGCTTATATCCCGCCTGCTGCGCGGTATTCTGCCGCTCTTGATCGTTGTGATCGTGGTTTTTTTCGCTGTGGCTGCGCCGGGATTTTTGACCCTGGGCAATTTGAGCAGCCTGCTGCTGAACAACTTCGTGCTGTTGGCGATTGTTGCCATTGGCATGACCTGGGCTGTGGCGGCAGGGGGGATCGACCTGTCGGTGGGCACCGCGGCGGATTTCGCCAGCCTGGTTTTTGTCGTGCTGCTAAATGGCGGTCATGGCCTGCCCGTTGCCATCCCCGGCGCCCTGCTGGCCGGGGCGCTGGTGGGGGGCTTTAATGCGGGGCTGATCGCGGGTCTTGGCATCACGCCATTTCTGGCGACACTGGGCACCTTGTTTATCGGCACCAGTGTTCAGCAGTTGCTGTCCGAGGGTGGGCAGCCGATCTATATCGCGCAGAACCTGTTGCCGGGGATTAGCGCGATGTCATGGTTGGGTGTGCCCTTGCCTTTGTGGCTGGTGCTGGGTGTGGCGACGGTATACGGGGTGATTCTGGCCCGAGGGCGGTTGGGGCGAGAAATTCTCGCGGTTGGCACTCAGGTGCAACTGGCGCGATATTCGGGCCTGTCGATCCGCCAGATCAGCCTCAAGGTGTTTATTGCCAGCGCGCTGGCCTGTGCCGTGGCCGGGATTGTGCTCAGTTCCACGGTCAATGCTTATGTACCGATGTCGGGCAATGCGTTTTTGATCAATGCCATCGGTGCAGTGTTTATGGGCACTACCTTGAGTCGCAACGGACGCGCCAACATCCCCGGCACGTTGCTGGGGGTGTTGTTTATCAATGTGATTGCCAATGGGTTGCTGTTGATCGGCTGGAATTTCTATTGGCAGCAGGTGGCGACCGGGGCGCTGATTTTGCTGGTGCTGGCGTTCAGTTTTGGCAGTCGGCGATTGCAGGCGCAGCAGTAAGCCTGAAGGGGCTGGTTTGCCTGCGGTGGCAGCCCTGTGCTGGTGCGAATGCCCCGCGCTGTCTGCATCGCGAGGCCCGCGGCCACACCGCTGTCTAGCCTGCTTTGAGGCTATTGCCGATCTGCCAAACATACAGCGGCGCAGTACCGTTAACCGCCCAGTCCCCGACAATCCGCGCCTTGTAGATCCACGGGTTGTGGGAGGCCGCAGTGCGAGCATTGCGCCAGTGGCGATCCAGCGCCTTGCTGACGCTGACCCCGGAGGCTCCCAACGCATTGAACAGATCGCTGGTGGCCCGCAGAATCAATTCCGACACCACCACCTGGGCTTTGGAAGTCTCGATTTCGGCGTCGATATTGGCCTGGCGCTCGGCTTCAATATCCTCGGCCAGGCGTGCGACATAGGCCCTCTGCAGCGATTCGGCCGAGCGTAGGGTCAGCGCCTCGGCTGCGTAGACCTGAGCCGATATCTGCCCGACCACTTGCAGGATTTGCGCATCGCCACTGGCGGTCTCGGCATTGCCGTGGCTGAACACCCGCTTGCGTTCACGCACTTCTTGCGCAATATCGCGCTCCACCGCACGACCAATACCCGTGAGTACGGCCAGCAGCACCAGTTGGTAAAAAGCGGTCTGGTATTTGAAACGTGTTTCGAAGGGGATTACGTGTTCGGCGCTCAGCGGCACGTCGACATACACCGAAGTGCCGCTGCCCGTGGTGCGCTGGCCAAAGCCGTCCCAGTCATCGCTCTGGGTGACACCGGGGTGATGGGCATGCACCAGGGCAATCACATCGGCGCCGTTGTCCGAACGCTGGGCATAGACATCTATCCAGTCGGCAAAGAGGCTGCCGGTACTGTAGTACTTGGCGCCGTTGAGGAGGTACTTGTCGCCGTGGGGGGTGATCCTGGTGAGGATTTCCCCCAGTTTTACCGCGCCCACTTCAGTCCAGCCATTGCCCACCAGCTCGCCCGCCACAAAACGTGCGAACCATGCCCCGCGTTCCGGGCTTGGCGAAGCGTTGAGACGGTCTTCGACAAAGGCAAAATGGCCGCGCAGGGCTTGCGGGATATTGGAGTCGGCCTCGGCCAGCTCGATCAGCAACTGGAACAATTGGCCGATGGACGCTCCGGAGCCGCCGTATTCAATCGGCACCCGCACTGCGCCAAAACCTGCCTGCTTGAGCCAGCGGATAGGTTCATGGGGCAACTCGCGGGCCTGTTCGCGTTCAAGCGTGCCGGCGGCGATTTTGCGAAACAGCGGGCGAAAACGATTGGCCAGGGTCTCGTAGTCGGTGCCCACGGACAGAGGTGATGCGGTCATGGCAGTTCTCCTGAAATGGAAGGTTCCTGTCGTGGGGGGTTGCAGGGTTTGTGCCGCAGGCGACGAGCCCGCAAAACCGGGAGTCAGGCCTTGGCAACTGACTGCTGAGCAACAGTTAACAATCAGGTTGTACGCAAATCGCACAGCAATGAGCACCAAGAATCCTTGCGCGGGCAAGCAGGCTCGTACTCGCAAGGCAGGGGCATGTCCGGCACGGCCTGTGCAATAGCGCTTTCAAAAGCCTTGCCGTGGAGTAATTGGATGTCCCGTGAAATCCGTCTCAATGCCTTCGATATGAACTGTGTCGGTCATCAATCCCCGGGCTTGTGGGCCCACCCCCGTGATCGCTCGTGGCAGTACAAGGACCTTGAATACTGGACAGACCTGGCCAGGATCCTTGAGCGTGGCAAGTTCGACGGACTGTTTATCGCCGATGTGCTGGGAATCTATGACGTGTATCGCGGCAATGGCGATGCGGCGATCCGCCAGGGCGTGCAGGTGCCGGTCAATGACCCGCTGCAACTGATCCCGCCGATGGCGCTGGTGACCGAGCACCTGGGGTTTGGCCTGACCGCCTCATTGTCGTTTGAGCATCCGTATCCGTTCGCTCGTCGGCTGTCGACCCTTGACCATCTGACCAAAAGCCGTGCAGGGTGGAATATTGTCACTTCGTATCTGGAAAGCGGCGCCAGGAACATCGGGCAGCAAGCGCTGACCGAGCACGATGCGCGCTATGACTATGCCCAGGAATATCTGGAAGTTTGCTACAAGCTCTGGGAAGGCAGCTGGGAAGAGGGCGCCATCCTGCGCGACCGCGAGCGACGGGTGTTCAGCGACCCGGGCAAAATTCATGAAATCCACCACTACGGCAAACATTTCCAGGTGCCGGGCATTCACCTCTGTGAACCCTCGCCGCAGCGCACTCCGGTGCTCTATCAGGCAGGGGCGTCCGGCCGGGGCAAGCAGTTTGCCGCCGAGCAGGCCGAGTGCGTATTTGTCGCGGCGCCGTCCAAGGTGCTGTTGAAAAAAACCGTCGCCGATATCCGCCGCCGTGCGGCCGAAGCCGGGCGAGACCCTGCCAAAATCCTGATTTTCAATCTGCAGACAGTGATCCTCGGCGAGACCGATGCCCTGGCCAAGGCCAAGTTCGAAGAATACAAAAGCTACGTCAGCTACGAAGGCGCAATGGCCCTGATCAGCGGCTGGACCGGCATTGATTTCAGTCAGTTCAAGCCTGACGAGCCGCTCAAACATGTGCACACCAATGCCATTCAGTCGGCGGTCGAGACCTTTTCCACGGCGGACCCCAACACTGTCTGGACCCCCAATGCCCTGGCCGACTGGGTGGGCATCGGCGGCTTTGGCCCGCTGTTTGTCGGCAGCCCGGAAACCGTGGCTGACCTGCTCGAAGAATGGGTGGCCGAGACCGATGTGGACGGTTTCAACCTGGCTTACGCCATCACCCACGAGACCTTTATCGACGCCGTCGAGCTGTTGGTGCCGGAACTGCAAAAACGCGGCGTGTACAAGAAGGACTACGCGCCGGGGACTCTGCGCGAGAAGCTGTTTGGCGAAGGTCCGCGTCTGGCACACGGGCATCCGGGGGCGGGCTACCGCAACCTGGGCGAACTCAACCGCAGCCGCGCAACAGAGCCTGCTTGAAACCAGGGGCTGGACACAGGCAGGGTCTGTGACTGACTCTGCGTTCAGCGCTCAATAAATCCAGGAACGAGTGAATGACCTCAAGTGATGTGCCAAGCGGACAGGCAACCCCTGCCATCCGCACGGCCGATATTCTGATTGTTGGCGGTGGCCTGAGCGGTACGTTGCTGGCCATGCAACTGCTGCGCTTGCCGGGTGCCCGGCATATCGTGGTGCTGGAACCCCGGGCCGAACTGGGCCGGGGCGAGGCCTACAGCGCCACCGAGCTGGGCCATACCCTTAACGGCAATGCCGCGCGCATGAGCGTCGAACCGGATGATGCCGACGACCTGACCCGCTGGCTGCAGGCTCATATCGCCGGGGGTGGCTGGCCCGAGTCCGGGGTGCAGCAGGTGCCGGTTGCCGAGCTGTTCCCGCCGCGAGGGCTGTTTGGTGTGTATGCCCGCCAGCGTCTGGCCGAAGCACAGGCCATCGGCGCAGCGCAGGGCTCAAGCCTGAGCCATGTGCGTGATGAAGTGATCGATCTGCAAACCCCGGGGCAGGGTGTTATCACCACACTCAAGGACGGTAGCCAGTGGCAGGCCGGTGTTGCGGTCCTGGCCACCGGCATGTTCCCGGCGGCCCGCACGGCGCAGCGCCAGTCCAGTGGCCTCAACGCGGCAGCGCTGGACCCTTGGGATGTCCAGGCTTTGCGTGCGCTGCCGGTGGATGCCCGGGTACTGATTATCGGCTCGGGGCTGACCATGGTGGATGCCCTTGAGTCCCTGAACCAGGCGGGACACCGAGGGCCGATCGAGGTTTTTTCCCGGCATGGCCTGTTGCCCCATGTGCGACGCCAGCCGCCGGTATGGGAAGATTTTCTCAGCCTGGCCCCGGACCTTCGCAGTCCTTTGCAGCTGCTGCGTGAACTGCGCCGCCAATGTGCCCTGGCCCAGTCCCTCGGGATCGACTGGCAGGCACCGCTGGACACCGTGCGCGTGCATATCGCCAGGCTCTGGAGTCAGGCCGATGATACCCAGCGCCGTCAGTTTGTACGCCATGTGCGGCCCTGGTGGGAGAGCCATCATCACCGTTCGCCGCCTCAGGGTGATGCCTTGTTGCAGCGCCTGCTCGAGGAAGGGCGGCTGACCATCCATGCGGCGTCGCTGCAAGGGGTTGATAGCTCAGGGCCACGGATCCGGCTGCGTTATCGCGGGCAATCCGAAGCGGTATGGATTGAAGGTGATGGCCTGATCAACTCCACCGGCATCGAGTACGACTGGCGCCGGGTGGATAAACCCTTGCCACGCCAGCTGTTGCAGCGCGGGTTGATACGGCCCGGCAATCTGGGGCTGGGCATTGCCGCCGATGCGGGCGGGGCGGTTTTGAATGCGCAGGCCGAGCCCGCACAGCGATTGTTTGCGATGGGCCCACCATTGCGCGGCATGTGGTGGGAAAGTACCGCGGTAACCGATGTTGCCTTGCAGGCCAAGGCATTGGCTGAGCGATTGGCGTCGCTGTAATACCCCCCCCCGACCTTCTCCCGCAGTCAGGGGGTTGGGGGGGCTTTTGTTTGAAATGACTTAATTGCCCTCAAAGCGAGCCGCCCGTTTTTCGATAAACGCCTGCATGCCTTCTTTTTGATCTCTGGAGGCAAACAGCAGTGCATTGGCTTTGCGCTCCAGCGCCAGGCCCGTTTCCAGTGGCCCGTCAACCCCGGCCAAAATCACTTCTTTGATCTGTTCTGCTGCCAGCGGCGGCATGGCGGCGATCAGTTGCGCCATCTCCAGGGCATAGGCCTGGACCTCGGCATCGTCCACAACGTTGCTCACCAGTCCCGAAATCCAGGCCTCTTCAGCGGTAATCGGCTGCCCGGTGAGGGCCATGCGCATCGCCTTGGCCTTGCCGACCGCCCGCACCAGCCGTTGAGTGCCGCCGATACCCGGCATGATGCCGATGCGAATTTCCGGCTGGCAAAATTTGGCGCTGCGCCCGGCCACGATGATGTCCGCCAGCATCGCCAGTTCGCAGCCACCGCCATAGGCATAGCCGCACACCGCCGCAATCACCGGCTTGGGGCAATGCTGGATGGGTGCCCACAGCCGTTCGGTATGACGCTGGTAAATATCGATCGGGCCGACCCCGGCCATGCTGTTGATATCGCCACCGGCTGCAAACACTTTGTCGCCACCGGTCAACAGGATGCAGCGCACGTTCGGGTTCTCGGCCAGCTCGGTGAAGTGACGCGACAGCAGCGCTTGCAGCTCAAGGCTCAGGGCGTTGGTGGCCTGGGGGCGGTTAAGACGCAGCAGGGCCACGCCCGGGCTCGGGAATTCAAGTAGTACCGGCGCGGCAGATGGTTCTGTCATGGGGTTCCTCATTGACGGGGGCTGTCACCACAGCATGCGCTGGATTGTTGCGTTCACCCGGTCGTGATTCATCGTCCGTTCAGACGACGAGCAGCCCCCGGATTGCCCCTAGAGTGGCTCCATCAGTAGAAAAGGAGCATGTCATGGGTCAACTCTCAGGGCTGGATTACAGCGCCAAGGTGGTGCTGGTCACCGGCGGCACCAAAGGCATCGGCGCCGGAATCGCCCGCAGCTTTCTGCAAGCCGGGGCACGGGTGATCGTATGTGGCAGGACAACCCCCGAGGTGTTGCCCCGGGCGGGATCGGCACAGGCGGTGTTCATGGCCTGCGATGTGCGCGACCCGGACTCGCTCCAGGCACTGTTCGAAGGCATTCGTGCCGATTTCGGCCGCCTCGATGTGCTCATCAACAATGCCGGCGGCAGCCCGCCGGCCGATGCGGCCAGCGTCTCGCCGCGATTTCACGAAAGCATTATCCGTCTCAACCTGATCGCCCCGCTGAACGTTGCCCAGCAGGCCAATGCCCTGATGCAGCAACAGGACGAGGGTGGTTGCATCGTGTTTATCGGCAGTATCAGTGCCTTGCGCGCATCGCCGGGCACCGCCGCGTATGGCGCGGCGAAGGCCGGGGTGCTGGCCCTGGTGCAGTCGTTGGCCGTGGAGTGGGCACCCAAGGTGCGGGTAGTGGCGGTCAGTCCGGGGCTGGTACGCACCGAGCAGGCCCATCTGCATTTTGGCGACGAACAAGGCATCGCGGCGGTCAGCGCCGGGATCCCGGCCGGGCGCATGGCGCTGCCCGAAGACATCGGCAACGCCTGCCTGTTTATCGCATCACCCCTGGCCGGCTATGCCAGCGGCTGCAACCTGTTGTTGCACGGCGGCGGCGAACGCCCGGCTTTTTTGAGCGCTGCGCACTGACGACCTTCAGCGGCGACCACCCGGTTGCTGCACTTGACACGCAGGAGACGAACTTGGCTGATTCTCAATTGCTAACCGACGTGCGCGCCCTGGTGGGGCGTGAATATGGTCGCGTCTACGCCTGGGACGAAGTCAACGCCCCGATGATCCGCCAGTGGTGCGAGATCATGGGCGTCGACAACCCGCTTTACACCGACCCGGCCTTTGCCGCCAACAGCGCCCAGGACGGGCTGGTGGCGCCGCCTGCGATGTTGCAGGTGTGGTGCATGGAAGGTTTTCACATAAACAACTATGCGCCCGGCTCGACCACCGAAAACCCCTATGAAGTGCTCAAGCTGATTGAGTCCTACGGTTATCCGTCGGTGGTCGCGGTCAACTCCGAACTGACCTTCGAGCGCAACCTGCGTCCGGGTGAAAAGCTCTACTACACCACGCGGCTTGACTCGGTGGGCGACGAAAAAACCACCGGTCTGGGCACCGGCTTCTTTGTCACCCTGGTGATGGACTACTTCGTTGAACACAAAAGTGGCGACGAGGCCGTTGGCCAGTTGCTGTTTCGCGTATTCAAGTTTCGCCCGGCCAACAACCATGCGGTCGAGGCCGCTCCGGCCAAGGCCGAAGCGGCTGCGGTGGTCAAACGGCCGAAGCCGGGCATGAGCGATGACACGCGGTTTTTCTGGGAAGGCTGTGACGCCGGCAAGCTGCTGATCCAGCGCTGCACCCAGTGCCAGACCTTGCGTCATCCGCCGGCGCCGGTGTGCATCGAATGCCACTCGTTTGATTGGGACAGTGTGCAGGCCAGCGGCCGCGCCAGCCTGTATTCGTTTGTGATCATGCATTACCCCGAAGTTGCCCCGTTCGACCATCCCAACCCGATCGGCCTGATCGAGCTGGAGGAGGGCGTGCGTCTGGTGGCGGGGCTTGCAGGCGCCAAGCGCGAGGACCTGCGTATTGGCCAGCCCTTGCAGCTTGAGTTCCAGACCTTCGATGGCGAGTTGACCTTGCCGCTATTCCGACCTGTGGTCGAGTAAGGGAGCCAGCATGGATTTCGACATTAGCGAAGACCAGGGCGCCATTGCCGAAATGGCCGGCAGCGTGTTTGCCGACTATTGCACCGATGACCGCCTGCGCCAGTTCGATACCAGTGAGCAGGCCTATATGCAGCCGCTGTGGGAACTGTGCGTGGAAACCGGCCTGCAAGCCCTGGCCATCCCTGAAGCACAGGGTGGCAGCGGCCTGGGCATGACCGAATTGATGCTGGTGTTACAGGCTCAGGGCCGTGCGTTGGGGCAGGTGCCGCTTTGGCGCCATCAACTGGCGGCTGCCACTGTCGCGCAGTTTGCCGATCCGTCATTGCAGGCGTGGGCTGAGGAGGCCGCCGCGGGCAGGGCATTGCTGACCCTAGATTTGAGCGGCCTGTTCAACGCCCATGGCATTCAATTGCACGGGGTAGAGACTGACGGTGGCTGGCGTGTCAAAGGCCGGGTGGGCGCTCTGGCGCTGGCCGAGCAATCGCAGGCGGCGTTGCTGCTGGTCAGTGTTGACGGGCAGCCGCGGTTGGCGCTGGTCGAGCTGGGCGACAAGGCGATCACTCACGTGCCCGGGCGCATGACCCATGGTGAGGCCATTGCCGATGTACATATCGACGGACTGCTGATCCGCGCCGAGTGCCTGCTCCCGCCAGCCGCGCTGGACTGGCTGGAGCCGCGCAGCATCGCCGCACTGGCGGCGCTGCAGCTGGGCGTCAGTGCCGAGCAGATCCGCCGCACCGTGGAATACGTCACCGAGCGGCGTCAGTTCGAACGCAGCATTGGCAGTTTTCAGGCGGTGCAAATGAGCATGGCCAACGCCCATATCGCCCTCGAAGCGCTGCGCAGCACCCTGTGGCAATTGTGCTACCGCCTGGACGCCGGTTTGCCGGCGCCCAGCGAAGCACTGGCCACGGCCTGGCAGGCCTGTGAAGCGGGGCATCTGATTGGGCACAACGCCCAGCACGTACATGGCGGCATAGGTGTCGACCTGACCTACCCGATACACCGCTTCCTCTACTGGAGCCGCGCCCTGGGTTGTGCCCTGGGTGGATCGGCAGCATGCCTTGAACGCCTCGGCGACTGGCTGAGCCATAACGACAAGCTGGGATGGAAATATGACCTTGCAGAACACCAAGCGCTTTGACGACGTGCGCCCCGGCGAAACCCTGCCGGAACTGGCGATCCCGATCACCGTGGGCCTGATCGCCGGTGGTGCCATCGCCACCCGCGACTACTTCCCCGGCCACCATGATGTAGAGGCGGCGCGGGAGTTGGGCTCGCCACATATCTTCATGAATATCCTCACCACCAACGGCCTGGTGCAACGCTATATCGAAGACTGGGCCGGCCCCGGGGCGCGTTTTGCCTCGCTGAAGATCAAGCTTGGCGCGCCGAATTATCCCGGCGACAGCATGACCTTCAATGGCGCGGTCACCCGTCAGGATGCCACTACCCGCACGGTGGAAATCACCCTCAGCGGCAAAAATTCCATGGGTAACCACGTGACCGGTACGGTCGCGCTGGTTCTGCCCTGATCGCGGAGACAGTACTCATGACGCAATCGTCACTTTCCGGCAGCGCGGCCATTGTTGGCCTGGGCGCGACCGAATTTTCGAAAAACTCCGGGCGCACCGAACTGCGTCTGGCGCTGGAGGCCACTCTGGCTGCGTTGAAAGACGCCGGTATTGACCCTTCCGAGGTCGAGGGCTTCAGCTCGTACTCGGTGGATAAAGTGCCGGAATATGAAATCGCCCGGTTGCTGGGGTGCAAGGACGTCAAGTTCTTCTCCCAGGTACCCCACGGCGGCGGTGCTGCCTGCGGGCCGATCATGCACGCTGCCATGGCCGTGGCCACCGGTGTGGCCAAAGTGGTGGTGGTGTACCGCGCCATGAACGAGCGCTCGTGGTATCGCTTCGGCAGCGGCAGCTACGGCTTTGCCTCGACCCCGACGTTCGAGAACGTCAACTACGGCTGGTATATGCCCCACGGCCTGCACACGCCGGCATCCTGGGTCGGGATGTTTGCCCAGCGCTACATGCATACCTACGGGGCCACCTCCGAAGACTTTGGCCGCGTAGCGGTAGCCGTACGGGATTTTGCCGCCACCAACCCCCAGGCGTTTTTCTACGGCAAGCCGATCACCCTGGAAGAACACCAGGCTTCGCGCTGGATCTGCGAGCCGCTGCACCTGCTCGATTGCTGTCAGGAATCCGACGGTGCGGTGGCGATGGTGATCACCTCGGCCGAGCGCGCCAGGGACTTGCGCCAGAAGCCGGTGATGATCAAGGCCGGTTCCCAGGGCATTACCTCGGGCCAGCAGATCATGACCTCGTTCTACCGCGACGACATCACCGGACTGCCGGAAATGGGCGTTGTCGCCAAAGAGCTGTATCGCCAGTCGGGACTTGGCCCCGAGGCGCTGCAAACGGCGATCATTTATGACCACTTCACCCCGTTTGTACTGCCGCAACTGGAAGAATTCGGCCTGTGCGAACGCGGCGAGGCCAAGGAGTTTATTCGCGCCGGGCACCATGCCCGTGGCGGCAAATTCCCGATCAATACCCATGGTGGGCAACTGGGCGAGGCTTATATCCACGGCATGAACGGCGTGGCCGAAGCGGTGCGGCAGGTGCGCGGCAGCTCGGTCAACCAGGTCGACAATGTCGAGAACGTACTGGTGACGGCCGGCACCGGTGTGCCAACCAGCGGCCTGATTCTGGGAGCAGCCTGAATGTTCGTCGACCTGACGCCAGAACAACATGCCCTGCGTTTGAAGGTGCGGGACTACTTCCAGAACCTGATGACCCCGCAGTTGCGTGAGCAATTGCGCGGCAAAGAGGGCGGCCAGCTGTACCGCGACACCATCCGCCAGATGGGCCGTGACGGCTGGCTGGCGGTGGGTTGGCCCAAGGAACACGGCGGCCAGGGCTATGGCCCTACCGAGCAGTTTATTTTCTTTGAAGAGGCCAATATCGCCGGTGCGCCGTTGCCGTTCGTAACCATCAGCACCGTGGGGCCGGCGTTGATGGCCCACGGCACCGAGCAGCAAAAGGCGCGGTTTTTGCCGGCTATCGCGGCAGGGGAAATCATCTTCGCCATCGGCTACTCCGAGCCGGATGCAGGCAGCGATCTGGCTGCGCTGAAAACCACGGCGCGCCTCGAAGGCGATGCGTTCGTGGTCAACGGCAACAAGCTCTGGACCTCGGGTGCTGAGTCGGCTGACTACATCTGGCTGGCGGCGCGCACCGATGCCGAGCGGCCGCGGCACAAAGGCGTGTCGATCCTGATTCTCGACACCCGCGCGCCAGGTTTTGCCAGCACAGTGATCCCGACCACCAGCATCCCGACGGCGGCCACCTACTACGACAACGTGCGGGTGCCCACCGACATGCTGGTGGGCGAGTTGAATGGCGGCTGGAAACTCATCACGGCACAACTTAACCACGAGCGTCTGGGCCTGGGCGCCTGGTCGGACAAGGTCGTGGGGCTGTTTGGCCGGGTCTTGAAGTGGGCCAATGCAGCCGATGAACGAGGCGTGCGTGCCACCGACAAGGCCTGGGTGCGTGCGGGACTGGCGCAGTGCTACGCGCGGCTGGAAGCCATGCGCCTGATCAACCTGCGCATTGCCGCTGACCTCGAGCGCGACCGCATGGACGTGGCGCTGGCGTCGACCACCAAGGTCTACGGCTCGGAGTCGGGGATCGAGATATTGCGAGTCCTGAGCAACATGGTCGGTGCCGCGGGCTTGATACGCAGCGGTTCACCGGCGGCGCTGCTGCACGGCGAACTGGAGTACGAAGTGCGTGCTTCAGTGACCCTGACCTTTGGCGGTGGCACCAATGAAATCCAGCGCGAGCTGATCGCCCAGTTCGGTTTGGGCATGCCGCGTACCCAGCGTTAAACAATGCCGAAAACCTGTAGCCGCTGGCGAGGTACGAGGCTGCGACAAGGGGCGCAGGCCCTGCAGATCACCGGGGCTGCTGCTCATCCCGTCGCAGCCTCGTACCTCGTCAGCGGCTACAAGAACCGAAAGGTGAAACAACATGAACGCGATTGACCAGTTCAGAGAACAGACCCGCAGCTGGCTTGAGGCCAATTGCCCGCCATCGCAACGCAAGGCCATCCCTGAAGGCGAAATGGTGTGGGGGGCCCGCAAGATGGAGTTCCCCAGTGAAGATGCGCAATTGTGGTTCGAGCGCATGCGCGACAAAGGCTGGTTCTGCCCCGAGTGGCCCGTTGAATACGGTGGCGCCGGGCTGAGTGCGGAGTACAACGCCGTGCTCGAAAGCGAGCTGCGCCGCCTCAAATGCCGCCCGCCGCAAATCAACCTGGGCATCTGGATGCTGGGCCCGGTGCTGCTGGAGTTCGGTACCGAAGAGCAGAAAAAACAGCTGCTTACACCCATGACCCGCGGTGAGGTGCGCTGGTGCCAGGGCTTCTCCGAGCCCAATGCCGGTTCTGATCTGGCCAGCCTGAAAACATCGGCCCGGGATGCCGGCGATCACTTTGTGGTCGATGGCAGCAAAATCTGGACCTCCTACGGCGACAAGTCGGACTGGATGTACGCTCTGGTGCGCACCGATGCCAAGGCCAGCAAGCACACGGGCATCAGCCTGATCGTACTGGACATGAAGAGCCCCGGAGTCAGCGTTGCGCCGATTGATTTGATCAGCGGCAAGTCGGCGTTCTGTCAGGTGTTTTTCGACGCCGTCAAAGTTCCGAAAAGCCAGTTGATCGGCCCGCTGCACGGTGGCTGGAACCTGGCCAAGCGTCTGTTGCAACACGAACGCAAGGCCATGTCCAAGTTCGGCGAATTCAGCTTGCCGACCCATTTTCATTTGTTGCCCCTGGTCAAACAGTACTTGCCCGAGGCCACCGGCCAGAGCGAGTCGGCACTGGTTGCACGAGCGGTGGCCACGGCCATGAACGAGCACAGCTACAACCTGACCGTGCAGCGCATGGGCGAAGCCGCCCGCGTCGGGCAGGACGTCAGCGGGCTGATGTCGATCATGAAGCTGGTGCACACCGAACAGGAGCGCGACAAGTTCGAAGTGCTGCTCGATGTCATGGGCTATCAGGGACTGGGCTGGGACCCGGATGCTTTCAGCCCCCAGCAACAGGCAATCACCCGCGGCTGGTTGAACAGTTTCGCCCTGACCATCTCTGGCGGCTCGTCGGAAGTGCAGCTCAACGTTATTGCCAAGCGGGTCCTGGGCCTGCCTGACGTGAAGTAAGGAAACTCACCATGAACCTGCTTTACAACGAAGATCAACGACTGCTGGCCGACAGCGCCGGCGAATTTCTCGCCGCGCGCAGCCCGGTGTCCCGTCAGCGCGCCTTGCGGGATGAAGCGCAGGTGGACGGCTTTGATCCGCTACTGTGGCAAGACGCGGTGGCGTTGGGCTGGAGTGCAATTCCTTTCCCGGAAAACCTCGGCGGGCTGGATTTTGGCTGCATGGGCCTGGGGCCGATTTTTGAAGCCATCGGTTGTAATCTCAGTGCCACGCCGTTGCTTTCGAGTGTGGTGCTCAGCGGATCGCTGCTGCACCTGCAAGGCAATGCACAGCAGCAGGACCGCTGGCTGTCGGCGACCATCAGCGGGGGGCAGCGGGTGGCGCTGGCGCTGGACGAACAGCCACGGCACAACCCGGCGAAAGTGGCGTTGCAAGCTGTGGCCAATGGCGACGGCTACAGCCTGAGCGGAGATAAATATTTCGTTATCGACGGGGTGGGGGCCGACGCTTATCTGGTGGCGGCACGCACCGGCACGGCAGGCATCAGTCTGTTCCTGCTGCCGGCAGATGCCCCGGGCCTGACCGTCAGCCCGTTGCCGCTGATTGACTCGCGCAACCATGCGCGCTTGCAGCTGGATCAGGTACAGGTCGGGGCTGATGCCTTGCTGGGTGCCGCCGGGTCTGCCATGCCGGCCTTGAATATCGCCCTGGATCGCGGCCGCGTGTGTCTGGCTGCCGAGATGCTGGGCATGTCTGAAAAGCTGTTTGAACTGACCCTCGACTACCTCAAGACCCGAGTGCAGTTTGATGTGGCGATAGGCACCTTCCAGTCCCTGCAACATCGCGCGGCGCAGTTGTATGTGGATCTGGCGCTGGCACGCAGCGCCGTGATGGCCGGCCTGGCGGCGCTGGACGACAGCAGCCTGAGCGAGGCCGAGCGTCAGCGCCTGGCCAGCCTGGCCAAGTGGAAGGCCGGGCAGACGGCGATCAAGGTGGTCAACGAGGCGGTGCAGATGCACGGCGGCATCGGCGTCACCGACGAGCTGGATGTGGGCCTGTTTCTCAAGCGTATTCGGGTGGCCCAGGCCTGCCTGGGGGATGCCGATTATCACTGCGAGCGCTATGGAGCCCTGGAGCTGGCGCACGCTTGAGCCTGTAGCGGGCTGTTCGAGTCAGGAGAATAACAAGATGAAACTTGAACAATGGCAGAGCGCCTGGCAGCAACTGATTGGTGCCGGCTCGCCTTTTGAAGTACAGACACCCGCCGATGGCGGGCCGAAATTTTTTCGTCATACCGCCGCCAGCGTCTGGGCCGCGATTGATAGCGGGCGCATCCACGGTGACCGTGAATTTCTGGTGTGGGAGCAGCAGCGCCTGACATTCAGCCATTTTTTCGATCAGGTGGATCGCCTGGCGGGGCAACTGGTCGAGACCTTTGGCTTGCGCAAGGGTGATCGCGTGGCCATTGCCATGCGCAATCAGCCCGCCTGGCTGGTGGCGTTTGCCGCCATCCAGCGTTGCGGTGCGGTGTGTGTACCGCTCAACAGCTGGGGCCTGCGTGACGAACTGTTCCACGGTCTGCAGGACAGCGGCGCATCCCTGTTGCTGTGCGACGAGCCACGCTTGCAGTTGCTCGCCAATGACCTGCGCCAGCAGGGGCTGGCGACCGTGGTGGCGGGGCTGCGCGCAGGCGTGCCGCTGGAGGAGCATTGCCATCGGCTGGAGGACCTGCTGGCAGCCCCGGCGCTGAGCGTGCCGGTACAGTCGGTCAGTGCCAGTGATCCGGCGATGATCCTCTACACCTCGGGCACCACCAGCCTGGCCAAGGGCGTGTTGTCGACCCATGGCGCAGTCTGCCAGGCGCTGGTCGCCCTGGAGTTCCAGGGGGCATTCTGTGCGGTCAGTTCGCCGGAACGCATCAGTGTGGTAATCAATAGCGGCTATGCTCCCGCCACCCTGATGGCGGTGCCGCTGTTCCATGTCAGTGGCCTGCATGCCCAGTTTCTGCTGGCCTTGCGCAGTGGGCGGCGCTTGCTGCTGATGTACAAGTGGGACGTGGAAAAAGCCCTCGACCTGATACGTGACGAGCAATGCACCCAGTTCAACGGTGCGCCGGTGATGATGCAGCAACTGCTGGCTTCGCCACGTTTTGGCAGCCCCGACACTGCGAGCCTGTTCGGGCTGGGCCTGGGCGGTGCGGCACCCTCCAGCAGCCTGCTGGACAACCTGACCCGGCGCAAGCCCGAAGCAATCGGTGGCAGCGGCTATGGCCTGACCGAAAGCAATGGCATCTGTGCGGCCCATGGTGGTGACCAGTTCGTCTACAAACCGGCATCGGCCGGGTGGCCCTTGCCGATTGTCGATGTGCGTATCGGTGACAGCCCGGATCGCCCGGTGCCGGCCGGGGTCAGCGGGCTGATCTGGATGCGCTCGCCAACCCTGATGAGCGAATACTGGAACCTGCCCGAAGCCAGTGCGCGGACCCTGTGCGATGGCTGGCTGGACACCGGCGATATCGGCTTGCTGGATGACGAAGGCTTCCTCTACATCACGGATCGCGCCAAGGATCTGATCAATCGCGGCGGCGAGAAAATAGCTGCTGCCGAAGTTGAGTCCTGTGCCTGTGAAATGCCCGGGGTGATTGAAGCGGCAGCATTTGCCGTACCTGATGATGTGCTGGGTGAAGTGGTGTTTCTGGTGGTACGGGGCGAGCCGGATGCAACCCCAGGCAGCGAAGCCGTGCGCAGTTTTATCGCCCAGCGCCTGGCCAGCTACAAGGTGCCGGCGCAGATCCATGTGCAGCACACACCCTTTGCCCGCAATGCCTCGGGCAAGACGCTAAAAAGTGTGCTCAAGGAACTGCTGGTAACGGCCTGAGTAGTCTCTGTGGACGATGTGCTCGCCGCTGATTGGCGAAGAATGGATGCACACCCCCAGCAAGCCTTATTCGCGTAGGAGGCAATACATGAAAATAACAAGAACAGGCGTAATGCTCGCAGCCGCCATGGCCGTCAACGTGGTCGCCATCGGCACGGCATCTGCCCAGGTATCGCCCGCAGAAGCGGCCAAACTGGGCAAGGAGCTGACCTGTGTAGGGGCAGAGCAGGCGGGTAACGCCGCGGGCACCATCCCTGCGTATACCGGCAAGTACCTGGGCGAAGTGCCGGGTTGGAACCATGTGAAGTTTTCCGGCGACCAGCCGGTTGACCCCTACGCTGCGGAGAAGCCGATTCTGGTGATTACCGCGCAGAACATGGCCCAGTACGAAGACAAACTGACCGAAGGCCAGAAGGCGCTGCTCAAGCGTTATCCGACCACCTACAAGATGAACATCTACACCGGTCACCGTGACTACCGCTACCCGGATTACGTGTGCCAGCGGGTCATGAACAATGCCTTGAACGCCAAGCTGGTCAATGATGGCATGGGCTTTGAAGGGCTGGGACAAGTGCCGTTCCCGATTCCTAAAAACGGCATGGAAGCGCTATGGAACCACCAGCTGCCGGCCCGTGCCTGGACCGAAGAAAAAACCAGTGACCTGGCCTCCGTGCTGCCCAACGGCAGCATTGGCTGGGGCCGTGCCTATGCCCGCAACCTGGCCATGGCCAACTCGCCTACGGTAGAACCCAGGACTGAAAACAAGCTCCAGGCCATGAGCAACAACATGACCCTCAAGCCGACCCGTGACAACGGCACGCTGAGCATCTCCCACGAACCCTACAACTTCGCCACCGACCCGCGCCAGGCCTGGAGCTACAGCCCTTCGACCCGTCGTGTGCGACTGTTGCCGGGCTACGGCTACGACCAGCCGATGATCGGTACCAATGGCACCATGACCGTGGACGAAGACCGTTTGTATAACGGCTCGCCGGAGCGCTACAACTGGAAGCTGCTGGGCAAGCGCGAAATCTACATTCCGGCCAACGCCTACAAGCCCAACGCAGGTACGGTGAAATACGCTGACATGCTGACGCCCAATCACCCCAATCCGGACTTGATGCGTTATGAGCTGCGCCGGGTGTGGGTGGTTGAAGCCGACCTCAAGGAAGGCTACCGCCACGTATACGGCAAGCGTGTACTGTTCCTCGACGAGGACACCTGGAACTCGGTGCTGGCGGACAACTACGACGCGCGTGGCCAGTTGTGGAAACACGCCATGATCAACTACTACTACCACCCGGACATGAGTGGCTGGCAGGCCGGTTCACAGTTCTTCATGGACTTGAACTCGGGGCAGTACACCGGCTACGGCATGACCAACGAAGCCAAGAAAGGCCCGATCCTCAACGAAGGCAAGTTCACCCCTGACCAGTACACCGCTGATGCGGCGCGGGCGATGGGGAGGTAAACCGCAGGGTTGCAGGTAAAAGCCCCGTCGGTGTAACGCCTGCGGGGCTTTTTCATGGGCTCAGGTCAGTGAGGCAAACGTCATTCCGGTGGCATGGACGACCTGACGCATGGTGCTCAGTGTCGGGTTGCCCTTGGGCGAAAGGGCGCGGTACAGGCTTTCGCGGGAAAGCCCGGCCTTTTCGGCTATTTGTGCCATGCCGCCCCGTGCTTCGACAACATGGCGCAACGCGGTCAGAAAGCTGGCCTGGCCACCTTCTTCATCGAGCTCATCAATGGCGATACGCAGGTATTCAATGGCAAATTCGGGATCCTGGCGGATCATCTCGATAACGGATTCGTCGTGATTCTTGGTTTTGTTCATGGCTTCCTCTTCTGATACTCGTTCCAGCAGCGCACGGCTTTTTCGATATCGGCCTGTTGCTGGCGCTTGTCGCCACCCAGCAGCAGCAACACCAGTTTTTTGCCGTCCCGAGCGTAATACAGCCGATAGCCTGGTCCGTGATCTATACGCAATTCCCATACGCCCTGGCACAGGGCTTTGCAATCACCAAAAGCGCCCGCTGAAAGCCGGTTGACCCGCACGGTGATGCGTGCCTTGGCCGTGCGATCCTTTAAGTGGTCCAGCCACTGCTGGTAAGGGTCGTTACCTGTTTCGCTGAGGTAGTGTCTTATCTCTAGCATTTGAAATGTAGCTTTGAAGCTACCCTTTGGTCAATTATTTTTAACCGCCAAGCACGGCTGTTCGTCAGTGCAGACCCACATTCAATGTGATTGAAGGTGGCCGTGGCAAAGCTAGGGCTGCGGTGTAGCGAGGGCAATTAGGATGGATCGCAAGGTTGTGCAGGTTTTATTACATAGGCGCAATTGCGGCGCAGCGGCAGACCCCGGTAATGCAACACGTCATTGCCGGGGGAGGGGGAGGGTTGTGTCGAAGGGGAGTGATTAATTATGCCTGCGACCACACGGCCAGTTCGTAGCCATCCAGGTCGGTGAAGTGGAAGCGGCTGCCGCCGGGAAACTTGAATTCAGGTCGGCTGATGCGACCTCCGGCAGCGCTGATGGCTTGCTGAGCCTGGGCCAGGTCGTCGGCGTACAGAATGATCAGCGGGCCACCGGGGCGTACAGGTTCGCCAGTGGTGAAGCCGCCGCTCAGGCGCCCATCGCTGAATTCGCTGTAGGTGGGGCCAAAGTCGGTGAAGGTCCAGCCGAACACGGCGCCATAAAAGACTTTGCTGCGCGCGATGTCATGGACGTTGAATTCGATGTTGTCGATTCTGTTTTGGCGGTTGTCAGTAGTCACGGGCATCTCCTTATGAGGCTCAAATATAGATAAGTGACTGGCTGAATGCCATGCGGTTCTCATCAGCGCAAGAAGCTCGTAGCCATTGGCCAAAGCAGTCACCCAGCTTGAGTGTTTTGACCATTGTTGCAGAGCCTTCGCAGGGCGATTATCAGCAGGATTTTTCACGGTTCCCATCCTAAAAATAAAGACCGAGGGATTCTGCTGATGCGCGACTATCTGAGTTCGATGACTGATTTTGACTACCAACGCACGGTAGCCGGTGCGCTGGATGGCCATCTGGCAGCGATCAATGCCTGTGTCGAGTGCTGCGACCGTCATGCCTTGCCGGGCCGCATTGCGTTGTTCTGGGAGGGGCGCGATGCCAGCAGCGCGACTTATACCTTCACTCAGTTGCAGGAGCAGGCCGCGCGCTTTGCCAATTTTCTCCTCGCCCAGGGTGTCAAGCAGGGCGACAAGGTGGCAGGTTTGCTGCCACGCAATGTCGAGTTGTTGATCGTCGCATTCGCCGCCTGGCGTATTGGTGCCATCTACCAGCCCCTGTTCACTGCATTCGGGCCCAAGGCCATCGAACATCGCCTCAACAGTTCGGGGGCAGCCCTGGTGGTCACCGATGCGGTCAACCGCGTCAAACTCGACGAGGTCAATGATTGCCCGGCCATTGTCACGGTGGCGGGAGCCAAGGGGCAGGGTCTGGTACGTGGCGACTTCAGTTTCTGGGCAGAGCTGGACAACTACCCGGCTACCTGTGAGCCGGTGATGCTGAGCGGTGAAGATCCGTTTCTGCTGATGTTTACCTCGGGCACTACCGGCCCGGCCAAGCCGCTGCTGGTACCGCTCAAGGCCATCGTTGCATTCCAGAGCTACACCCGTGATGCAGTGGGGCTGCGCCCCGAGGATTCGTTCTGGAACCTGGCAGATCCGGGCTGGGCCTATGGCATTTATTTCGGCATCACCGGGCCACTGTCGATGGGCCACCCGATCACCCTGTACGACGGCCCGTTCACGGTCGAAAGTACCTGCCGGGTCATCAGGAAATACGGTATTACCAACCTGACCGGTTCGCCCACCGCCTATCGCCTGTTGATTGCGGCCGGTGACGCCTTCGCCAGCAAGATCAAGGGCCAGTTGCGCGTGGTCAGCAGTGCCGGGGAGCCGCTCAACCCCGAAGTCATCCGCTGGTTTGCCGATGAACTCAACGTCACCATCCACGACCACTATGGCCAGACCGAAGTCGGCATGGTGCTGTGCAACCATCACGGGCTCGATCATCCGGTGCATATGGGCGCCGCCGGTTTTGCCTCGCCGGGCCACCGCATCGTGGTGCTCGATGACAATCATCAGGAGCTGCCCGTTGGCCAGCCGGGGATTCTGGCGGTTGATCGCAGCCAGTCGCCGATGTGCTGGTTTGGTGGCTACGAAGGCTTCAAGACCAAGGCTTTTGTCGGCAACTATTACCTGAGTGGCGATACCGTGGAGCTGAACCCGGACGGCAGCATCAGTTTTGTCGGGCGCAGCGACGACGTGATTACCACGTCCGGTTACCGCGTCGGGCCTTTTGATGTGGAAAGCGCCCTGATCGAACACCCGGCGGTGGTAGAGGCCGCCGTGGTGGGCAAGCCGGACCGTGAGCGCACCGAGCTGGTCAAAGCCTTTGTGGTGTTGAACCCTCAGTATCTGGGGGATGCACAACTGGCTGAAACCCTGCGCCTGCACGTGCGTCAACGGCTGGCTGCCCACGCTTACCCCCGTGAAATCGAATTTGTCAGCGAATTGCCGAAGACACCCAGCGGCAAGTTGCAGCGCTTTATTTTGCGCAATCAGGAAATCGCCAAGGCTGAGCTGGCCGCAAGCGCCAGCGTCTAACTTTCAGGAATCATCATGCAAATCGAAAACAAGGTTTTTATCGTCACCGGTGGTGCATCGGGGCTGGGTGCCGCCACGGCGCACATGCTGGTCAAGGCAGGTGCCAAAGTGATGCTGGTGGACCTGAACGCCGAAGCAGTGGCCGCCCAGGCCCTGGCGTTGGGCGAGCAGGCGCGCAGCGCTGTGGCGGACATCAGCCAGGCAGATGCCGCCCAGGCGGCCGTGGCCGCTACAGTGGCCGCCTTTGGCGCGGTCAACGGGCTGGTCAACTGTGCCGGCATTGTGCGCGGTGAAAAGATCCTCGGTAAAAACGGCCCCCATGGGCTGGACTCATTCAGCCAGGTGATCAACGTCAACCTGATTGGCAGCTTCAACATGTTGCGTCTGGCTGCAGCGGCGATTGCCGAAACCACTGCCGATGCCGAGGGCGAGCGCGGGGTGATCATCAACACGGCTTCGGTCGCGGCATTCGACGGTCAGATCGGTCAGGCAGCTTATGCAGCATCCAAGGGCGCGATTGCCAGCCTGACCTTGCCTGCAGCCCGTGAACTGGCACGCTTCGGCATTCGGGTAATGACCATCGCCCCGGGTATTTTTGAAACCCCGATGATGGCTGGCATGACGCCTGAAGTGCGTGCATCGCTGGCCGCCGGTGTGCCATTTCCACCACGCTTGGGCAAGCCTGACGAGTACGCCTCGCTGGTGCGTCACATTATTGAAAACAGCATGCTCAATGGTGAGGTGATCCGACTCGACGGTGCCTTGCGCATGGCCGCGAAATAAGAGGTGAGATATGACAATCAGCAATGATCCGGTTGTAATCGTAAGTGCTGCGCGTACGCCCATGGGCGGCTTTCAGGGGGACTTCAAGGGCCTGACCGCGCCGCAACTGGGCGCTGCGGCGATCCGTGCAGCGGTTGAACGCGCGGGTGTTGCTGTCGATGGTGTGCAAGAAGTGTTGTTTGGCTGTGTGCTGTCGGCAGGGATCGGCCAGGCACCTGCCCGTCAGGCCGCCCTGGGGGCCGGGCTGGACAAGGGTACCCGTTGCACCACACTGAACAAGATGTGCGGCTCGGGCATGGAAGCGGCCATTCTTGGGCATGACAGGCTGCTGGCCGGCACTGCCGATGTGGTGGTGGCAGGGGGCATGGAGAGCATGTCCAATGCGCCGTACCTGCTTGATCGCGCCCGCAGCGGTTACCGCATGGGCCATGGCCGGGTGCTGGATCACATGTTCCTTGACGGCCTGGAAGACGCCTATGACCGTGGCCGTCTGATGGGGACTTTTGCCGAAGACTGCGCCCAGAATCACGGTTTTACCCGTGAAGCTCAGGATGCCTTTGCCGTGGCCTCCCTGACCCGTGCGCAGCAGGCCATCAAGGACGGCAGTTTTAGCAGCGAGATCGTCCCGGTGCAGGTGACCGTGGGTAAAGAGCAGCGCCTGATCAGTGATGACGAGCAGCCGCCCAAGGCCAATCTGGCAAAAATTCCAACCCTGAAACCGGCGTTCCGCGAGGGCGGTACGGTTACGGCGGCCAACTCCAGCTCGATTTCCGATGGTGCGGCGGCGCTGGTACTGATGCGTCGCAGCGAAGCGCAAAGACGTGGCCTCAAGCCGTTGGCGGTTATCCACGGCCACGCCGCCTTTGCCGATGAGCCGGGGTTGTTTCCGACTGCACCGGTGGGGGCAATCAAGCGCCTGATGAGCAGCACTGGCTGGGATCTGAACCAGGTCGATCTGTTTGAAATCAACGAAGCGTTCGCTGTGGTCAGCCTGGTAACCATGACCGAGCTGGATATCCCCCACAGCAAGGTCAATATCTACGGCGGCGCCTGTGCCCTGGGGCATCCGATTGGGGCTTCGGGTGCGCGAATACTGGTGACTTTGCTCTCGGCATTGCGCCAGCAAAAGGCTACACGCGGTGTTGCCGCCATCTGCATCGGCGGCGGTGAAGCCACGGCCATTGCCGTGGAATGTCTGTATTAAGGATTTTGTATGCTGCCTACACCCGAACAATTACAAATACGCGAAGCAGCCCGAGAGTTTGCCCAAGAGCGCCTGAAGCCCTTTGCCGCCGAGTGGGACAAGCAGCATCGCTTCCCTCGTGAGGCAATTGCCGAGATGGCTCAATTAGGGTTTTTCGGCATGCTGGTGCCCGAGGAGTGGGGCGGTTGTGACACGGGTTATCAGGCCTATGCCATGGCCCTTGAAGAAGTCGCCGCCGGTGACGGCTCTTGCTCCACGATCATGAGCGTGCATAACTCGGTGGGTTGCGTGCCGATTCTCAAATACGGCAGCGAGGCGCAAAAACAGCAATTTCTGATCCCCCTGGCCAGCGGTGAAATGCTCGGCGCGTTTGCCCTCACCGAGCCGCAGGCCGGCTCCGATGCCAGTGACCTGAAAACCCGAGCCCGCCGCGAAGGCGATCATTACATTCTCAATGGCTGCAAGCAGTTCATTACCTCAGGGCAAAACGCCGGAGTGGTGATCGTGTTTGCGGTGACGGACCCGGCGGCGGGCAAGCGTGGCATTACCGCGTTTATCGTACCCACGGATACTCCGGGTTACAGCGTGGCCCGGGTTGAAGACAAACTGGGGCAGCATGCATCGGACACCTGCCAGATTCTGTTTACTGACCTGAAGATACCGGTGGCCAACCGCCTGGGCGAAGAGGGGCAAGGCTACAAGATTGCCCTGGGCAACCTGGAAGGCGGGCGCATCGGTATTGCCGCACAAGCCGTAGGCATGGCCCGTGCAGCCTTTGAAGCGGCCCGCGACTATGCCCGCGAACGCGTGACCTTTGGCCAGCCCCTGGTGGAGCATCAGGCGGTGGCGTTTCGCCTGGCCGATATGTCGACGGAAATCGCCGTCGCCCGGCAGATGGTCCATTACGCTGCGGCACTGCGTGACAGTGGGCAATCGGCGCTGGTCGAGGCCTCGCAAGCCAAGCTGTTTGCATCGGAAATGGCCGAGCGCGTGTGCTCCAAGGCGTTGCAAACCCTGGGCGGTTATGGCTATTTGAGCGACTTCCCGCTGGAACGGATCTACCGCGATGTGCGGGTGTGCCAGATCTATGAAGGCACCAGTGATATTCAGCGCATGGTCATTTCGCGCAATCTTTGAATCGAGGACATTAGCGATGAGCTACGAAACCATTCTGTTGGACATCCATGGGCAAGTGGGCCTGATTACCCTGAACCGGCCCCAGGCGCTGAATGCTCTGAATGCGCAATTGATCCGCGAAGTAAACCACGCGCTGGACAGGCTGGAAGCCGATAACGGGATTGGCTGTATCGTTATCACCGGCTCGAAGAAATCCTTTGCTGCCGGTGCGGACATCAAGGAGATGGCCGACCTGAGCTACCCGCAAATTTATCTTGATGACCTGTTTTCCGACAGCGACCGTGTGGCGGCCAGGCGCAAGCCGATTATTGCTGCAGTCGCGGGTTTTGCCCTGGGTGGCGGTTGTGAACTGGCAATGATGTGTGACTTTATTCTGGCCGGGGACAACGCCAAATTCGGCCAGCCTGAAATCAACCTGGGGGTGTTGCCGGGCATGGGCGGCACACAGCGCCTGACCCGTGCGGTGGGCAAGGCCAAGGCCATGGAAATGTGCCTGAGCGGGCGCCTGATAGGCGCAGAAGAGGCGGAACGTTCGGGGTTGGTGGCCCGTGTGGTGCCGGTGGATGAATTGCTCGACGAAGCGCTGAAGGTAGCGGCCACCATTGCCAAAAAGTCCCTGCCGGTGCTGATGCAGACCAAGGAATGCGTCAACCGTGCCTTTGAGGTGAACCTGGCTGAAGGTGTGCGTTTCGAGCGTCGGGTATTCCACGCCTTGTTCGCCACACAGGACCAGAAGGAAGGGATGGCGGCGTTTGTTGAAAAACGCGAGGCGCAGTTCAAGAACCAATAACTGCACATGCCTCTATGTGGGAGCGGGCTTGCTCGCGATAGCCTCAACTCGGTGTGTGAGAAGCACCGAGCCGCCTGCATCGCGAGCAAGCCCGCTCCCACTGGTTTTGAGCCAGTTTCTAAAGCAGGTAATTCTTCAACTCCCGCGCAATCACCATGCGCTGAATCTCGCTCGACCCTTCATAAATCTGGGTAATCCGCGCATCGCGGTAGTAGCGCTCCACCGGATAGTCTTCAAGGTAGCCATAGCCACCGTGGATCTGGATGGCTTTGGAACACACATACTCGGCCATTTCCGAAGCAAACAGTTTGGCTTGCGAAGCTTCTGACAG
The DNA here is from genome assembly GCF_009600035.1 of Pseudomonas sp. FSL R10-2964. Lineage (NCBI taxonomy): Bacteria > Pseudomonadati > Pseudomonadota > Gammaproteobacteria > Pseudomonadales > Pseudomonadaceae > Pseudomonas > Pseudomonas sp. FSL R10-2964. Next base: position 78,520 of record NZ_WIWH01000024.1, read on the forward strand.
ACAGGGCTTGCCCGCGCTGCGCAGGCGCGCCGCATGCAGGATCAGCAGGCGTGCCGCATTGATGCGGGTCTGCATGTCGGCGAGCATATTGGCCACGCTCTGGTGCTCAATGATCGCCTTGTCAAATTGCACCCGGTCACGGGCGTAACCCAGTGCTGCCTCGAAGGCCGCACGGGCGATGCCCAATGCCTGGGCGCCAATGCCGATTCGCCCGCCTTCCAGGTTGGCCAGGGCAATGGCCAGCCCCTTGCCGCGCTCGCCGAGCATATTGGCTTCAGGCACGCTGCAGCTGTTGAGGGTTACCGCGCAGGTGTCCGAGGCGCGGATGCCCATTTTGTGTTCGGTGCGGTCGACAATAAAACCGGGGGTGGCGGTGGGTACCAAAAACGCCGAAATGCCTTTTTTGCCCAGATCAGGGTCGGTTACCGCAAAGACAATGGCCAGTTTGGCGCGCTTGCCATTGCTGACAAACTGCTTGGCACCGGTAATCACCCATTGACCGTCACGCAACTCGGCGCGGGTGCGCAGGTTATGGGCTTCGGAGCCGGCCTGGGGTTCGGTCAGACAGAAGCAGGCGATGGTCTGGCCGCTGGCCAGCTCCGCCAGCCAGGTCTGTTTTTGTGCCTCGCTGCCGTATTTCAGTATCGGCCCGCAGCCCACCGAATTGTGGATGCTCATCAGGGCGCCGGTCGCGGCATCACCTGCGGAGATTTCTTCCACGGCCAGGGCGTAGGCGACGTAATCGACATAAGTGCCACCCCATTCCTCCGGCACCACCATGCCCAGCAACCCCAGTTCGCCAAGCTTGGCCACCAGCGCGTCGTCGATCCAGCCGGCTTTTTCCCAGGCCTGGGCATGGGGGGCGATTTCACGCCGGGCAAAGTCGCGAGCCATGTCGCGGATCATCACTTGTTCTTCGCTCAGTTCGATGTCTTGCATGGCTCAGGCTCCCTTGGCGTTGAATGCGGTGAAGAAACTGGCGACATGGGCTGGATCCAGTGCATTCAGGCTGGGCGGGTTCCACTGCGGTTTCTTGTCCTTGTCGATAATCAATGCACGCACGCCTTCCATCAGGTCGCCGCGATCAAACCACTGGCGATCCAGGTGCAGTTCCAGGGCGAAGCATTGCTCAAGGGGCAGCGCTCGGCCACGGCGCAGCATTTCAAGGGTCACGGCCATCGCCAGCGGCGAGCGGGTTTGCAACAGGTCGGCGGTTTCATTGGCCCAGTCGCGGGTTTCCGGGGCTATGACAGCGCGCAGATGGGCGATAATCCGTGGCATGTCGACCTGGGCGAAAACGCTGTCAATCAGCGGGCGCAACCTGGCCAGCGGTGGGTCGGGCAATACGGTTACGGCGAATCGGGCTACCAGCGCGGTCAGGTCATCGATAGGGGATTTTTGCCAGTTGAGGCTGTCGAGACCCTTGTCCAGTTCAGGCAGTGCGGTGCTTTCCAGATAGCCGTCAGCAAGCCCGCAGTACAAGGCATCGGCAGCGCGGATTTGGACCCCGCTGACGCCCAGGTAAGTGCCTAGCTGACCTGGCGTTCGAGTCAGGAAGTAGCTACCGCCAACGTCAGGAAAATAACCGATGCCCACTTCCGGCATCGCCAATTTGCTGCGCTCGGTAACCAGGCGCAGATCCGCGCCTTGCACCAGGCCCATGCCGCCGCCGAGAACGAAGCCGTCCATCAAGGCCACAACGGGTTTGGGGTAGCGGTGCAGGGTCAGGTCGAGGGCATATTCCTCTTCAAAGAACAGGGTATGCAGGGTGTCGTTGTTTTGATAGCTGTCGTACAGCGAGCGTATATCTCCGCCCGCGCAGAAGGCTTTTTCGCCCGCGCCACGCAGTACCACGGCCTTGACTTGCGGGTCTTCGACCCAGGCATCGAGTTGCTGCTGGAGGCTGCGGACCATTTCAAGATTGATGGCATTGAGTCCGCCTGGGCGGTTCAGGGTCAGGTGGCCAATATGGTTGCGGACCTCGGCCAGAACGGTGCCTTGCAGCTGCGCGATATCCGGTGTCGGTGAGGAGGAAACCTGAGCAGTCATCACTAACTCCCTGCTTTATATTATTTTTAAGGGGGTTCACGGGTGAACGATAACCGATGCTAACAGTGCAAATTTGCCCATTACAACCCTGATAAGTGCAGGGTTGCTGTGCATTTTTGCATATTGGGCGTGCAGCAATGCGCGATCTTATTGCGCCAGCCAGCCACCATCGACATTCCATGCCGCGCCCCGTACCTGACTGCCAGCCTCACTGCATAAAAACAGCACCAGCTCGCCCAGTTGCGGCGGGGTGACGAATTCCAGCGAAGGTTGTTTTTCGGCCAACAGGTCGTGCTGCGCCTGATAGGGGTCAATGCCCTGGCTGATGCGCTGATCAATCTGTTTTTGCACCAGCGGCGTCAGCACCCAGCCCGGGCAAATGGCGTTGCAGGTGATATTGCTGGTGGCGGTTTCCAGGCCCACCACTTTGCTCAGGCCGATTACCCCGTGCTTGGCGGCGACATAGGCGGCCTTGCCGACCGAGCCCACCAGGCCATGAACCGAGGCAATATTGACGATGCGCCCCCAGCCGCGCTTGCGCATGCCGGGCAGGGTGAGGCGGGTGCTGTGGAACACGCTGGACAGGTTGATGGCGATGATCGAATCCCAGCGCTCTACCGGGAACTCTTCGACGCTGGCTACATGCTGAATGCCTGCATTGTTGACCAGGATGTCGACCCCGCCGAATTCGCGCTCGGCATAATCGATCATGTCGGCGATCTGCGCCGGGTCGCTGACATCTGCGGGGTGGTGACCTACCCTGACGCCGAACTGTTCGACTTCGGCAATCACTTTGGCCGGATCGCCAAAACCGTTGAGGATCAGGTTGGCTCCGGCCTTGGCCAGGCTCAATGCGATACCCAGGCCGATGCCGCTGGTGGAGCCGGTAACCAATGCAGTTTTACCTGTAAGGCTCATGATCAATTCCTCGGATGAGTCACGACGGATTCGTGAATGAGGAAACGTAGCACGGGGATTTGCCGTTGCCCAAACGAAACGACCCGCCAAAAGGCGGGCCGTCTTCACGCAGCGCGCAGAGGATCAGTCCTGGCGGCTGGTGACTTCCAGCAGGTGGTAGCCAAACTGGGTTTTAACCGGGCCTTGCACCACGTTGATTGGCGCGCTGAACACGACAGTGTCGAATTCTTTAACCATTTGGCCCGGGCCGAAAGAGCCCAGATCGCCGCCCTGACGGCTGGATGGGCAAGAAGAATTGGCCTTGGCAACTTCGGCGAAATCAGCGCCGCCTTCGATTTGGGCTTTCAGTTCGTTGCACTTGTCTTCGGTGGCAACCAGGATATGACGGGCAGTGGCTTTGGCCATGAGGGTGTACTCCTTTCAAGAAAGTGCCGAGCCTACCGGATTCAGTAGGGTTTTTCTCGGCAAAAAGTGCGCTTTGCTATATTTCGTTGCGGGTTTGCCGGTGGGCTTATGCTCCCGCTGCCTTTAGTCGTCTGGCGTGATCGAGGTAATGGGCGACAGGGTCAATGCGTGTGCGGTTCATTCTGGCCAGGTGATTGATGGTGTCCAGGTGATCCATTGCATAGTCCGAACCGATCACATGGCCCAGATGCGAGCTGAAACGTCCGACCAGCCCGTCGTTCTGTTTGCTCTCGCGGGTGAAGAAACTGCCAAAGATGCGGCAGGCATTGTGTAGAGGGTCGAGCAGATTTAGCGACTCCGACAACCGTGAGCCCTTGATGATGCCGCTCCATGAGTAATAAAGAACGTCATTGACCTGCTCGGGGCCCATGCCGCCCCATGTGGCGGGCAGGCCCTGGGGGTATTTCAGGTTGAAGGCGGCAACGCCTTCGGTGGTCAGCGCGTTGAGGGCTTCAAGGGCGTGTTGCGGTAATTGCCGGTGGCCGGTGATCGCGGACAGGAAACTGGAAAACGAGGTGGTCAGGGCGGCGGCGACGGTTTCGGGGAGCGATCCGGGCACGAAGGCCTGGCGCAAGCGGTCTGCTGCTTCGGAGCCATGATTCGGTCCGCTGACGGAGGTGACGGAGGCGATCAGAAGGGGGGCCACGGCTGCCGCATAGCGGGCTGTCAGGGCACCCTGGCTGTGGCCGATCAGGTTGACCCGTGTTGCCCCGGTGCGCGAGCAAACCCCGCGTATGTATTCAAGCAGCTGCTCGCCCCGGGTCTCGTTGTTGTTGGCGGCCGAGATGATCGGTACGAAAACCCGGGCGCCCGATCCGCCGAGCGCTTGCTTGATGCCTTTGAAGTAGTTGAATGGGCCTATGCGGCCGAAACCGAAGAGGCCGTGTACCAGTAATATCGGATACTTGGTATTGGCTGAGTCGTCCATGGGCTATTTTCCAGGTGTTTTTGAACCATAAAAACACCTTAGTCGATACCGGCTTCGCGCAACCGTAGGCATTGTCCCTGGTTGCGCTGTGGTTTGCCGAACGCGTCTGTCAGGCGATGGCCTTGGCGGTGTGGCGCTGTGTTTGCAACTGATGTGCGGCGTTACGCAGCAGTTGCTCGGTCGCGTCCCAGCCCAGGCAGCCATCGGTCACCGAGACCCCGTAGCGCATGTTTGCACCCAGGGACTGGCAGCCTTCGAACAGATGGCTTTCGAGCATCATGCCGATCAGCGAGTGATCGCCGGCAAGACGTTGTTCAAGCACATCATTGAAGACTTGCGGCTGGCGCAGCGGGTCTTTGCCACTGTTGGCGTGGCTGCAATCGACCATCATGCGGGCCGGGATGGCGGACTTCTCAAGCCCTGCACGCGCCTTGGCGACGCTGGCGCGGTCGTAGTTGGGACCGCTGTGGCCGCCGCGCAACACCAGATGGGTGTCGGGATTGCCACGGGTCTCGACGATTGCCGGGTGGCCCTGGCTGTCGACGCCGAAGTGACGATGGCTGTGGGCGGCGGAACGCATGGCGTCGCAGGCAATGGCCACGCCGCCGTCAGTGCCGTTCTTGAAGCCCACCGGCAAATCAAGCCCGCTGGCCATTTCGCGGTGGATTTGCGATTCCGTGGTGCGGGCGCCAATAGCTACCCAGCCCAGCAAGTCGTCGAAGTAGCCGGCGGCGATGGGTTGCAACAGCTCGGTGGCGACCGGCAGGCCCATGCGCAGCATCTCCAGCATCAATTCGCGCGAAAGGGTCAGGCCGTGGGCCATGTCATCGCTGCCGTCCAGGTGCGGGTCGTAGGCCAGGCCTTTCCAGCCCACGGTGGTGCGCGGTTTTTCAATGTAAGCACGCATTACCAGCAGCATGTCGTCGCGCACATCATGGGCGAGGGCAGCCAGGTTGCTGGCGTATTCCAGGGCGGCGACGGGATCGTGGATGGAGCAAGGGCCGACCACCACCAGTAAACGGGAATCTTCACCGTCAAGGATGGCGCGAATGGCCTGGCGCTGGCTGCTGATCTGGACGCGCAGGGCATCGCTGAGGGGCAGTTGCTGTTTGAGTTGTGCTGCCGTGGGCAGGCGACGGGTCGTCACCGGGGCAGATACAGCGTGTACGGTTGGCAGGGCGGATACGGATGCGTTCATGGTTCGGGCTTCCTGGGCAGGCGGCGGGTTGTCCCGCGCGCTCAGCCCTAGTGGGGTGTTCGACAATTGGCCAGACTGGCTGTAAGTACGTGCGTGCCACCAATGTGGGTCCGTTCGGAGGCGGCAGGCTGTCCCGAACGGTGGCTGATAAATCGCCATGCAGTGCAAAGGTCGAAACGGTAATAAGTGGCGTAGTTCATGGGGTAAATCCTCAATTCAAGAAAATGTCAGGGGCCAAAAAAACAAAACCCCCGGTCGGGAAGCCGACCGGGGGTGAGAATTCTCTGTCAGGCGACCCCTAAGTAGTGGGCGCCGTGTGGGTATCAGGCGCGCCAGTGGCTAAACCAATACCCAAAATAAAATCGTGCTGTGGAGTGCATGTTGTTCGCGCACACAGCAGCAGCCAGACGCGATTGGCGTGTGGTCATGCAGATGGCGGTGGTGGCGTGATGCAACATGGGTGGTCTCCGATTGATGGTTTGCAGCTTACGCGAGGCGAACGGGCAGATTCAATAAGAAAATACTATCTGGAACTCCCACGATCACTATTGACCTGTACGTGTGCAATGCCGGGGCAGGGCGCAGAGCCCTGTAATCGGGCCCCTGAGCCAGTATAAACACTAAATCGGGCCTGTCGCCCGATTAGGCGCATACTCAAGCTAACTCATCATCCTTAGCTTCTGTCAGATGCGTGCCCTGGGACGGAATGATCCCGTCCTTCATGCCCAGAAGAACCGCTACCTTGTGGGCTTCACCACGTTTCCCCTTTTTGCGCCCGGCGAGCACTTGATAAGTGGTAGCCGGGTCTATGCCATGTTCCCGAGCGAACTCTTGAACGGACTTTCCCTGGTGTTCCAGCCATGCCTTGGCTTGTGCAGCGGTACGAATTCCGGTCATAGTTCAAAACCGTTCAAAGTTGTTTAATGTTTATCGATTATACCATCCTTATGGGTGTTTAAAATGGGATCCTACATCCAAATGAGTGGAATTGGTTTGCGCTTGCGGCAGGAGCGAGAGCGGCTAGGTTTGTCGCAAAAAACTTTTGGCGAAATCGGTGGTGTCGAGGCTAATGCCCAGGGCAAATATGAAAATGGTGACCGCGCACCCAAGGCAGATTACTTGTCGCGCGTTGCTGCCCGAGGTGTTGACGTGCTTTACGTGTTGACCGGCAGTCCAACCCCGACCCTGCTAGATAATTTGAGTCACCTTGAAGAGAAGGTGCTGATCAGTTACAGGGTGCTGCACAAGGAGGATCAGGACGCCATTCGCCGCCTCACCACTACCCTGGCAGAATTATCGGCACCTCAAGCGGCAAAGGAACGCCGTGATCCTAAGGAGGTAGATCCCGTCAAGGAATGAATGTTTAAAAGGATTTAATGCTTTGGCAGGGATAGTTGACGCAAGTCGATAGGTTGGTGCTTTAGTTTTTGCTAAGGTGTCGGCAATCAACCAAGACCAATTTGCGAGGTGTCGACTTGATTCGGGTTCTAGTGGTCGATGACCACGATCTTGTGCGTACAGGGATCACACGAATGCTGGCCGATATCGAAGGTCTGCAGGTGGTCGGTCAGGCCGAGTCCGGCGAAGAGTCGTTGCTCAAGGCTCGTGAATTGAAGCCGGATGTGGTCCTGATGGATGTCAAAATGCCTGGCATTGGTGGTCTTGAGGCTACTCGCAAGATGATGCGCAGCCACCCGGATATCAAGGTTGTCGCTGTGACCGTGTGTGAAGAAGACCCTTTTCCTACGCGCTTGCTGCAAGCAGGCGCGGCGGGTTACATGACCAAAGGTGCCGGTCTGGCTGAAATGGTTCAGGCAATTCGCCAGGTGTTCGCAGGCCAGCGCTATATCAGTCCGCAAGTGGCACAGCAACTGGCGCTCAAATCTTTTCAGCCTGCCAGCGACTCTCCCTTCGATGCCTTGTCCGAGCGCGAAATCCAGATCACCCTGATGATTGTTGGCTGTCAGAAGGTTCAGGTTATTTCTGACAAGCTTTGTTTGTCGCCCAAGACGGTAAACACCTATCGCTACCGTATTTACGAGAAGCTCTCGGTCAAGAGCGATGTTGAGCTGGCCTTGCTGGCCGTTCGTCACGGCATGGTTGATGCTGGTTAGAGATGACAGACGTGTTTGATGCAAGTGCATTTCTTTCGACCTGCAGTGGTCGACCCGGCGTGTATCGCATGTTCGACAGCGATGCGCGGCTTCTCTATGTGGGCAAGGCCAAGCACCTGAAAAAACGCCTGGCCAGCTATTTTCGCAAAACCGGCCTGGCGCCCAAGACGGCTGCACTGGTTGCGCGTATTGCGCAAATTGAAACCACTATTACCGCCAACGAAACCGAAGCGCTGTTGCTTGAGCAGACGCTTATCAAAGAGTGGCGTCCGCCGTACAACATCCTGTTGCGCGACGACAAGTCCTATCCCTATGTGTTTTTGTCGGATGGTCAATACCCGCGGCTGAGTATTCACCGCGGTGCCAAAAAACTGAAAGGCAAGTATTTCGGGCCTTACCCCAGCGCCGGCGCCATCCGTGAAAGTCTGAGTATCCTGCAGAAGACTTTTCTGGTGCGTCAGTGCGACGACAGCTACTTCAAAAACAGAACGCGACCTTGCTTGCAGTACCAGATCAAGCGTTGCAAGGCGCCTTGTGTCGGCCTGGTTGACCCGCAGGAATATGCCGAGGACGTACGCCATTCGATCATGTTCCTTGAAGGGCGTAGCAGTGCCCTGACCGATGAGTTGAACGCAGCCATGGAACAGGCTGCCAGCACGCTGGACTTCGAGCGTGCCGCTGAGGTGCGTGACCAGATTTCCTTGCTGCGCCGGGTTCAGGACCAGCAAAGCATGGAGGGCGGTAACGGCGACGTGGACGTGATTGCCGCTTTCGTCAACCCGGGCGGCGCCTGTGTGCACCTGATCAACGTGCGCGGCGGGCGTGTGCTGGGCAGCAAGAATTTTTTCCCTCAGGTAGGTATTGAGGAAGATGTCGCCGAAGTCATGGCGGCCTTTCTTGGCCAGTACTACATCAGCAGCCCCGAGCGCGACCTGCCCAGCGAGTTGATCGTCAACGTGGAGCATGAGAGCTTCGGGGCGATTATCGATGCAATCGCCGAGCTGCGTGGCCGAGAGCTGGCGATCAGCTATCGTGTGCGTGGCACCCGGGCGCGCTGGCAGCAGTTGGCGGTCACCAACGCCGAGCAAGCGCTGATGGCCCGCCTGACCAATCGCCTGCATGTGGCGGCGCGTTTTGAAGCCTTGGCCCAGGTATTGAAACTCGATGAGATTCCGCAGCGCCTGGAGTGCTATGACATCAGCCACTCCAGCGGCGAGGCCACTGTGGCGTCCTGCGTGGTGTTTGGCCCCGAGGGGCCGATCAAGTCCGACTACCGGCGCTTTAACATTGAAGGTGTCACGCCTGGCGACGACTATGCGGCCATGCACCAGGCACTGATGCGGCGCTTCAGTCGACTCAAGGAGGGAGAGGGCAAACTGCCGGACATTCTTCTGGTCGACGGTGGCAAGGGGCAGATGTCGATGGCCCGTGATGTGCTGAATGAATTGGCAGTACCCGACCTGATTTTGCTTGGCGTGGCCAAAGGTACGACGCGCAAGGCCGGTTTTGAAACGCTTTACCTGAATGATGCGGCCCATGAATTCACCCTCAAGGGTGACTCGCCGGCCTTGCATCTGATCCAGCAAATCCGTGACGAGGCCCACCGCTTTGCAATTACCGGGCACCGGGCGCGACGCGGAAAAACCCGTCGAACCTCAACGCTGGAAGGCATTGCAGGGGTAGGGCCGACCCGCCGCCGAGATTTATTGAAACATTTTGGTGGCTTACAGGAGCTATCTCGTGCAAGCATCGAGGAGATCGCCAAAGCACCCGGGATCAGTAAAAAGCTCGCTGAGTTGATTTATGCAAACCTGCACAGCGAGTAGAATGCCACCTCACCTCGTAGCCAGTTGTGCCGATGAATATCCCTAATTTGATCACCGTACTACGCGTTCTACTTATTCCTTTCTTCATTTTGTTGTTTTACCTGCCTTACAGCTGGAGTTATGCAGCCGCCAGCTCAGTCTTTGCCTTTGCGGCGGCGACCGACTGGCTTGACGGCTACCTGGCCCGCCGGCTGGAGCAGAGCACGCCTTTTGGTGCCTTTCTGGATCCGGTGGCCGACAAGTTGATGGTGGCTGTGGCTTTGGTGTTGCTGGTGCAAGAGCATCACAACGTGTGGCTGACCTTGCCGGCGGCGGTGATTATTGGCCGTGAGATCGTCATCTCCGCGTTGCGCGAGTGGATGGCGGAGCTGGGGGCACGGACCCAGGTTGCGGTCTCGAACATGGGCAAATGGAAAACCGCAGCGCAAATGCTCGCTCTGGTCATACTGCTGGCCAATCCGTCGGACTTCAGCTTCTGGGTATTGGTAGGGTACGGGTTGCTGTTGGTAGCTGCCGGTCTGACCCTGTGGTCGATGCTCCAGTATTTGCGGGCTGCCTGGCCGCATCTGAAGACCACCTCGGTAAAATAAATAAAACTTTTTAAAACAAAGGCTTGACGCGTTATTAGATTTCTATAGAATGCGCATCACCAAGCGGGAATAGCTCAGTTGGTAGAGCACGACCTTGCCAAGGTCGGGGTCGCGAGTTCGAGTCTCGTTTCCCGCTCCAAACATGGCCCAGTGAATTCAATCGGATTCGCAAGGGCAGAACAAAGGACCTTCGGGTCCTTTTTTCGTTTCTGGCGTTTTATTCGGGGATGCTGAATCGCTCTTCTGAAGCCGCGGGCTGAAAATGATGTGCGCCCGACACAGCGTATTGATCTATTAAATGCCCAACCGTTTGCTATTCCCTGGCCTGTTTGATTGAGACGTTGAATATGGGTTTATTTAAAGTTCGCAGCTCTTTCAAGAAAAGCGCACTTGCCCCGCCAGCGACCCACTTCACTCAAGTCCGGCGCCATCAGCTCCCGGACAGCAGATTGCGATTTCATGTTTAGTGCATCATGTTTAATGATCTTTAGCGCTTTAATATGTTAGCGAAATCAATCAGTTGATCAGCTCTGCCCATCAGCGGGTATTCGCCCGCTGAATAACGGCGCGCTCTTGTTGTATTGTCCTACAAGGCAATTGATTTCTATATAACAGGCTCTGGCAACGGATCAGGAATATTGGTAGTTTGCGCCCCGTTGATCACTGGACCTCTAATAATGAAAAAACTATTCTTCAAGACCACCCTCGGTCTTGCCGTTGCACTTGCGTCGTCTCAGCTACTTGCCAGCGGTCTTGCAATCAATGAACAAAGTATCAGCGGCATGGGCACTGGCTTCGCCGGCCGCTCGTCCTCTGCCGATGATGCCAGTACCGTATACGGCAACCCTGCGGGCATGGCGCGCCTGAAACAGGAGCAGGTGAGTGCAGGTGCTGCCTTGCTTGTGGCGAAAACCGATATCAGCCATACCCGCAGTACCTTTGGCGGCAAGGAAGACGGCGATATGGTGCCGTTGACTGCGGTGCCAATGGGTTATTACGTCAAGCCGATTGATGAACACTGGGCTTTCGGTGTCGGTTTCTATGTGCCGTTTGGTTTGATTACGGACTATGGCAGTGGTTTCGCCGGCCGCTACTTCGCCAATAAAAGCAAGATTCAAGTCATGACGTTCCAGCCTACGGTCAGCTATGCCTTCAATGACAAGGTGTCGATCGGGTTTGGTCCGACCATCAACCGCATTGACGGTGAACTGACTTCACAAGTGCCAAATGCCCTTACCCCGGGCAGTAACGACGGCAAGGTGAAGATCAGCGGCGATGACACGGCCATCGGTTTCAACGCCGGCATCCTGGTACAGGCCACTGACAGCACCCGTGTGGGCCTGACGTATCACTCCAAGGTCAGTTACAACCTCAAGGGCACTACCAAGGTCACTGGCGGTACCTTCAGCCTGCTGGGCCTGAGCGGCCAGAGCTACGATGCCAAGCTGGACCTGGACACGCCGGAGTCCGTGGACTTCTCGGTCACTCACCAGCTCAATGATGACTGGACCCTGTATGCGGGGAGCACCTGGACCCGCTGGAGCCGCCTCAAGGACATTACCGCTCAGAACAGTGATGTCAGCCCGCGTCTTGGCGGCTCGTTGAGCACCATTACCGAGGAGCAGAACTGGCACGACACCTGGGCCCACGCCATTGGCGTCGCGTATCAGTTGAATCCGCAATGGGTGTTGCGCACGGGCTTGTCAGTCGATGAGTCGCCGACCAACAACAGCAACCGTTCGCCGCGTATCCCCACCGGTGACCGTACCGCCATCAGCTTCGGCGCTGGCTGGACGCCGGTGAGTAACATGACGATCGACCTGGCGTACTCCTACCTGTGGGAAGACAGTACCAAGGTCAACGACAGCTCGGCTTCCAAGGGCGCGTACAGCTCTACCTACAAAAACAGCGCGAGCGGTTTTGGTACTTCGATCACCTATCGTTTCTGATCTGCGGGTTTACGCAATATCACTGCAGTGATCTGAAGCAGAGTAGGGCCAGATATGTTTCGCATTTATTGCGGCGCATATCTGGCTCAAACCCTAGGCTCTGTACGTAAAGTATTGTCGCAAGCACCGCATAGCGCAGGCCAATGAGACCATCGCCGCAAAACTTGTTG